>NZ_JBQTGH010000009.1:0-238217 GCF_052400625.1 Thermophagus sp. OGC60D27 | reverse complement strand
AGGAGGCGGAAGCCTCCGTTTGCCCTCGCGTTATCATTTCATTATCAACCTTTTAGCCACTTAAGTTTACAGCAATGCCCCCGACCCCCTAAAGGGGGAGAGCGACCGCTCCATGCTTAAAAAAAGGGAAAATGGGCTTTAAACAGTTTTCCTACGCGCACCCCCCATCCCCCTAAAGGGGGTGTTCCTACGCGCGTACTCGTAAAAATAGTAATATTTGAATTTAGCTGAGTGGTAAGTAATGCGGGTGGAATGGTTCTCCCCTTTAGGGGAGTCAGAGGGGTGAGGGAGGGAAACTGTAGTCAGAAGTCATAAGCCGATGGCCACTATCAAGTTTCCCAAGGCGCACCCCCCATCCCCCTAAAGGGGGAGTTCCTGCGCACGATACCTTAAAAATAGTAATAATTGAATTTAGCTGAGTGGTAGGTGATGCGGGTGGAGTGGTTCTCCCCTTTAGGGGAGTCAGAGGGGTGAGGGTAGGAAACTGTAGTCAGAAGCCATAAGCCGAGGGCCAATATCAAGTTTCCCTACGCACACCCCCCGTCCCCCTAAAGGGGGAGTTCCAGCGCGCGATACCTTAAAAATAGTAATAATTGAATTTAGCTGAGTGGTAAGTAATGCGGGAGGCATGGTTCTCCCCTTTAGGGGAGTCAGAGGGGTGAGGGTGGAAAGTTGATCAGAAGTTATAAGCGAAGAACCAACTATAAGTTTCTTTCGCACACCCCCCATCCCCCTAAAGGGGGAGTTTCATCGCGCGTTCTC
Source organism: Thermophagus sp. OGC60D27 (assembly GCF_052400625.1). Lineage (NCBI taxonomy): Bacteria > Pseudomonadati > Bacteroidota > Bacteroidia > Marinilabiliales > Marinilabiliaceae > Thermophagus > Thermophagus sp. OGC60D27. Next base: position 237,455 of record NZ_JBQTGH010000009.1, on the reverse strand, counting down.
GTAAAAATAGTAATATTTGAATTTAGCTGAGTGGTAAGTAATGCGGGTGGGATGGTTCTCCCCTTTAGGGGAGTCAGATGGGGTGAGGGTGGGGAAAGTTGGTCAGAAATCTAAGCGAATAACCAACAACAATTTTCATTCGCGCGCCCCCTGTGGAGTCCTAAAGGGAAAGTTCCCTAAGCGCACCCCCCATCCCCCTAAAGGGGGTGTTCCTGAGCCCGTAATTGTAAAAATAGTAATATTTGAATTTAGCTGAGTGGAAAGTAATGCGGGTGGAATGGTTCTCCCCTTTAGGGGAGTCAGAGGGGTGAGGGCGGGGAAAGTTGATCAGAAATCTAAGCGAATAACCAACAACAATTTTCATTCGCGCGCCCCCTGTGGAGTCCTAAAGAGAAAGTTCCCTAAGCGCACCCCCCATTCCCCTAAAGGGGGAGTTCCATCGCTCGGTACCTTAAAAATAGTAATTCTGGAATTTAACTAAGTGCTAAGTGATGCGGGAGGCATGGTTCTCCCCTTTAGGGGAGTCAGAGGGGTGAGGGCGGGGAAAGTTGATCAGAAGTTTAAGCGAAGAACCAACGACAAGTTTCTTTTGCGCGCCTCTTGTGGAGTCCTAAAGGGGAAGTTCCCTATGCGCACCCCCCGGCCCCCTAAAGGGGGAGAGCGACCGCTCAATGCTTAAAAAAAGGGAAAATGGGCTTTAAACAGTTTTCCTACGCACACCCCCCGTCCCCCTAAAGGGGGTGTTCCTACGCGCGTAATTGTAAAAATAGTAATATTTGAATTTAGCTGAGTGGTAAGTAATGCGGGAGGCATGGTTCTCCCCTTTAGGGGAGTCAGAGGGGTGAGGGTTGGGAAATGATTGTCAGAATCCGGAAACCGGAGACCAGATGAAAGATGAAGATATATACAGAAATATGACAGAAATAAAATAGAAATAAATTGTGATGGTAAAATCTTACTGTTATTAATTCTAAAGTCTAATGGCTTAAATCGAACCATTCAGCCTTTCGACCTTCCTTCCTTTTCACCTTCCTACCTTTGCACCTTTCAACCTTTTCGCCTAATAGCCTATCGACCTAATAGCCTATCGACCTAATAGCCTATCGACCTAATAGCCTATCGACCTAATGACCTATCGGCCTAATGACCTATCGGCCTAGTGGCCTATCAACCTAACGGCCCAACAGCCTATTCTGCCACCTTCGGCATATCTCTGCACCGCGAAATCCCAGCATTTTGTAAAGCAACAGGTAGGGGCGGGTGGAGTGGGTTTGACTGGGTGATGGGGTGTAACGTCCTTTTAGATGTTGACGGTATAAATGTGTTGCTGCAGATATGTCCTCATCGCCGATAATTTTTAGAATGCCGAAAAGGTTGTCCATGAAAAAGTCTTTTTCCCGGGCATACAATTCCGGTCGGTGTTGTTCGATCCACCTTATCATCTCCAGTCTTTTATTATAGTAGCGCTTCCATTTTTCTTTTGGATTGGTTTGTGAAATCTGCCCGGACGGACGTTCTCTTATGATTGTAAGTGGTTCGTCATCAAAAATAACCCGGTCGTTAACTTGCAAGAGTCGGAACATCAGGTCGGCTTCCTGACTGCTTTTGAGCGATTCGTTCCACCCGTTGATTTGCTCCAGAAAGGTTCGGTTCCAGAGGTTGGAACAGGTATTACCCAGCTGAGTGATAAACAAACTTTTTAGAGGATTGTCGTGTCGTGGAAGATGGTTAGTCTCTTTGCCCTTTAAGTCTCGTTTAATGCAGGCCCCAGCTATGAAACTGCTTTCCGGATTTAGCCCAGCCAGTTGGACCTGATGTTCGATTTTAGTTGGCAACAGTAGGTCATCGGCATCCAGAAACTGAACCCATTGGCCACGGCTGTGCGATAATCCTTTGTTCCGCGCTGCAGGGGCGCCGGGCTTTAACTCTTTATCGATGATTAGATTGGGGTATTGCTGCTTTAGTTGTTGTAGCTTCTGCCACGTTCCGTCGCTGCTGTTGTTATCGATGCAAATTACCTCTTTTTCCGGCCAGGTTTGTGCAAAGGCCGAATGGACACACGCTTCTATATAGTCTTCTACATTGTAGGAGGGGATGATGATGGAGATGAGCATGGAGCTTAAAATGTTTTTAGAGTCTTACAAAATTGTTTTTTCTAATAATTCTGCCCCAGTTTTTTAAAAAAAAGAGGAAGAACTTTATGTATTGAAGACGTTCTTTTCTTTTGTTGAATATTATTTCTTTAATGCATTCCTGAATAAGAATTGTAAATTTAAGAAACCAATGTTGTTTCCCCCATCTTAAAAAAAGGATTTTGCGTATTTTGTTGTGATTTAATTGCTTTTTGAGGGGGCTATCCTTTATTAAAATTTGGGGTCTGTCATGAAAATAGGAAGCATTTGTTACAATACCAATTTTTTTGTTATCCCTTAATAATCGATGGCAAAAATCAACGTCCTCTCCATAGTGCGAAAAAATTGGATCAAAACCTCCAATATGAGTTATTGATTCAAAGGGTATTAACCATGCTGCTGCATTTATAAACTCAGTTTGGTATATTTCTTCCGGGCTTGATGTTAAATTATCTAATAATTCTTTGGGTGCATAAAATTTTTTGAATTTAATGTCTAATTGGTTTGGTTTGTAATATTCGATTGGACTTAATATCCCAAATTCTTTATTTCTTTGATGTACATCAACTAATTTTTCTATAGTATCCTTTTCCACCCACGCATCCTGGTTCAACAGGAAGGCGTAGTCCGCCTTTTCGTCCAAGACTCTTTTTAATCCAATGTTATTGGCCTTGCCAAAGCCTAAATTGGTGTTTGTTTCTATAACTTCGACCTGAGGAAATTTTGACCTTATTTGTACCACTATACCATCGGAGGAGCCGTTGTCAATGGCTAGAATCTTTAAAGGAACGGATGAATTAACAAGGCTGGCAAAGCATTTGTCAACCCATTTGGCACCGTTGTAGGTGACGACGATGGCGTAGATGGTCATGATTCTTAACGGATAAATTTAGATATAAAAAATTTAAATCCTCTTAAGGTATTAAAGGGATTCATTTCGTTTAATGTAATAATTGAAAATAACCTGAATGCTTTAAAAGCTTCATTACGGTCCAACAGCTCATAAAAGTAACGCCACAGAATTGCATAACGTTTTCTTTTTGGAATAACCTTTTTAAAAGGTTGGATGTAGTTTTCTTTATAGTCGGCCCAAAAATTTATGTCGAAATAAGATGAGCTGATACCACTATCATTATAATTTGCAATTGTTACAGGTAAGTATAATGTTTTAAAACCTTTTGAAAAGACTTGTATGTTAAAAGCATAATCTGCTCTTGTTTTGTATTGAGTATTAAATAATCCTAATTGTTTGAATAAAGTTCGATGGTAAAAAATGGCTTGATGGCAAATATTTTTCTTGAACAATTTTTTTAAATCAAACTCCCCGTCATAAATCATATTGGAAGGAATTCTTTTTACGTTACCATATATAAATGGGATTTTTTCTTTTTGTTTTGAAAAAATAGCTGAAAAAGCATCCGGAAATAGGATATCACCGGTATTAAGAAAATAAATGTACTCTCCATTGGATTGTAAAATCCCCTTATTCATAGCATCATAAATCCCCTTGTCTGGTTCGCTAACCCAGAAAAGACCATTTTCGATGCCGTTGTATTGCTTTTCGTACTCTTTAATGACGTCAACACTACCATCGGTGCTGCCACCGTCGATGATGAGGTGTTCGTAATTGGTAAAGGTTTGAGTGGCTACGCTGTCAATGGTCTTACGTAGACCTGCCGCGTCGTTCAAGTTGACAGTTATAATTGAGAGTTTTAAAATCTTCAATTGACGTTTTAATTTAATTCGTTATTATGAATTTTTATTATGATATCCCAAATTCTATTTGTGGACTGTCCGTCTAATTTTAAAGTAAAATCCCTCGCTGCTTTCTCATTGATGGTGGTTTTGCATTTATTTTTTCTTGAAGTGAAGGTATCATTAATTAAGAGTTGTTTAAGAGATTTTTTAGTATAACAAAATCTTACATTTTCTGCGTACAATTTTAAAAAATCTAAATGTTTTGATGGCCCATTTTTAAATAGATCAAAAATTATACATTTCTTATTTAGGATTAGACCTTCCTCGATTACTGTAGAAGCTCTAGAAATTAGTATATCACAATTTAAAATTAGGTCATAAATTGATGGTGTATTTGAATTTGGTCCAATACATTTGTAATCATTGTTTGTAAAAAAATCAGGAATATTCTGTAAATATAGGTTAGGGGATATTGAATCATTAGGATGCATCTTAATAATGACAAAATACTCTGATAAATCAATAGATTCATAAATGGACCGAATATATTTCGCGTATAATTTATTAGGGTTTGGATAATTTTTATATTCAGTATGTAAGCATGTCGCAATTAAAATTACTCTTCGTTTGTCCGTTGATTGATTTTTTAAAGTTTTGAGGTTTTTTTTTTGAATTGATTTATAAAGAGTATCATGTAAAGGATTACCAGAAAGGTAGTAGAATTTATTGTTATTTGAAAAGGATAGCTCCTTTATTTTTTTTAGATGATATTCCCCCCAAAGTATATTAAACTTTGAGGATGAGTAAATGTGCCCGATTAAATTATCTGTCATACTTCCTCCATGCTGAAGGCATATTGTTTTTTTTACCCCCAACTTAGTCAATAATAAAATTAATTCAGAACCATTCTTATGGGCATTTTGATTTTGGTGATCTAAGCAAATTACAGTTGTGATATTTTCAGGATACAGAATGGCAGCTATTAAAGGGGAGGTGTTTTTTTTATATATTTTTACATCATTATTTTTAATATCTGGACCATTTAATTCTGTTGAAAATAGCGATTTTGGAATATTTGGGTTTGTATCTTTTTGGAATAATTGTTTGAAAATTCTTTCTTCTGCCTTTGAGGTGTGTATGAAAAGAATAGTGGATTTATTCTTTATTTTTATAATGTTGAGAATTATTTTAGTTATAAATCTTATTTTGTAAAATTTTTTGTTTGTTAAATTGTCATAACGTAATATGAATTTGAGTGCTTCTGTTTTTTTTATTAATTTAGTTTTCATTGAAAAATAGCAAATTAGGCTGTTTGGTTTTGGGCTAATTTAATGCAATTTTTTACAGATTCTATTGTCGGAAAAATGGGAGAAAATTCTTCTGGATTAAATTCTAAATTCATCAATTTTAATAGTCCTTTAATTTTATAGGTGTTGGTATAATCGAGAGGAATAATTCCTTTTCCTAATATTATTCCAAATATCAATATATGATATCGTGCACTTATAATTATATCAAAATTATTGATTAAGTTTAAAATGTTTTTTTTGTCATAATCATTGACTTCAATTGTGTTGCAACCTTTTTTTTTAGCATACTCTAGAAAGTCCTTTTCTTTTTCTTCGATTTGAAGGATTGTTATATTTTTAAACTTTAGCATGCTTTCTTTCAATGAGTCATAAATTGAATTAATTTTTTCTTGATGGAGTTTCATGTTTCCATGAGGTATAAGTACTCCAGGTGTAAATAATACTTTAGGTTTAGAGATATCTGTACAATTGTTTTTATTGAAATTTGATTTTGCCATACTGAATACACAATCAGCACCTTGTTTTATATTAAGAATATTGTTTTGTTTAAGATAATTAAAACTAAGAGGTTCTCTAAGTACAATCATCTGACATCTCTTTAATGCTTTTTTTAATAAAGAAGGAGCAATCTTTTCTATTGTTCCATTTAGTATGTAAACTTTATATCCTTTTTTACTTAATATATATGCAATTGCTAATAGAGTTAAGGCTCCAATACTGTTGTGATGTATTGTGCCCTCTGCATTGATAATAATTTTATCATCTTTATTAATGTTGTTTTTTAATTTTTTCTTGTAAATACTTTTTGAATTTAATTGCCAAAGGTACTTTAAGTACAGTTTATATGTTTGATTTTTAGTTTCCCAATTTTTTTTAGAGAGTTTTTTAAATTTTTTATATCCAAAAAATAAGGGAAAGGTTATTATTTCACTTTTAGGATTGGCTTTTTGAAGATTTTTTTTTAGCTGTGAGAATGTGTGGTAACATCCAGGGTTGGACTCGATTTCTGAAGTATCATTGAAAATTATAATCCTCATTATTTATTTATTTATAAATGTGTTTTATTTTTTTCTCCCAAGTATGGTCTATTGCGAAATATCCAGTTTTTTTGTTTTTAATTAGACGAGTTTTATAAATGCCTTCAGTTATCTCAAAGTTAAGTGCATTTTCTACATGAAAAATTATTTCATTTTGTAATGTTAAGGCAGCATTTATATAGTAACTTCCTGGCAATAAATTTATATTATGAATATGACATGCAAAACTTAGCTCATTATTGTTACAATTTAACAAAACGTCCTTTTCTGAAATATTTCCAGAATAAAAATCTACCAACTTTATTCCCATATTATTGTATATTGAAAACGAACATTCCATTCCTTTGGTAAAATCAGATAATACAAATTTGAAATTCATGGGAGTACCAATTGGAATAAATTGGTTTGCGTTTTCTAAAAATATGTTTTTGAAATAGTATTTTTGTTTTGTTTTAGTTGTTAGAGGTGCTGAATAAGAGTGATTTAGCGTAGAGGTAGAAGTTTTGTAATCATTTATATATTTATTTACAGCTGTTTGAATGTCGCTATTGAAATGCAATAATCCATTTTTTAGTATAATTCCTCTTGTACAAAGGGCTTGCACACTCGCCATATTATGACTCACGAAAAGCACTGTACGTCCCTGGTTGGAGCTGACATCCTGCATTTTACCGATGGCTTTTTTCTGGAATTCGGCGTCGCCTACGGCAAGGACTTCGTCCACGACGAGTATTTCGGGTTCGAGGTGAGCAGCCACGGCAAATCCCAGTCTTACCTTCATGCCGCTGGAATAGCGTTTTACGGGCGTGTCGAGGTATTTGGCCACCCCGGCGAACTCCACTATTTCGTCGAGCTTGCGGGTTATTTCCCACTTACGCATGCCCATGATGGTGCCGTTCATATAGATGTTTTCGCGGCCTGTCATTTCGGGGTGGAAACCGGTCCCCACTTCGAGGAGGGATGCTAATCGTCCTTTCACTTTAATGATCCCGGTGGTTGGGGAGGTGACGCGGCTGAGTACTTTGAGCAGGGTACTTTTTCCGGCACCGTTTTTTCCGATGATGCCGAGCACTTCACCCTCTTTCACTTCCAGGTTGATGTCTTTGATGGCAGCTACGTGTTCGCCTTTTTGGGCTTTCTGGGTACGGTCGTTAACGCCCCCAACGAGGGCGTAAGGGTCATCCTTGCCCAGGACGTTCATCTGCCACCAGCGGTTGAGGTCGTGGGAGAGGGTTCCGGTACCTATCTCTCCCAGACGATATATTTTTGAGAGGTTTTCTATCTTAATAACGGTTTTACTCATGATAATAATTGGGATTGCATGTTAACATCCGGCGACGATTGCCGGCAGTTTAGGTTATTGAAATAACAAATCCTAACCCGTAAAGCGGCGAAAATTAATAATATTTTTGTTGATGCAGGAATTATTTTAGTGATTAGTGGATAGTCGTTAGTGATTAGTCAATAGTGATTAGTGATTAGTCTGGTTAACACATCAATTTCTTTAATTTCCTCAATATCATTACCTAACAACCTAATTGCCTATCGGCCTATTGACCTATTAACCTATTAACCTATTAACCTATCGGCCTAACCGTCTAACGGCCTATTGGCCTAATAACCTATCGGCCTTTGATCGTCTATACGGTATCGATAAAGTTGCGTTCGGTTTTATGGAACACGACCATACCTGCTGTGAGCAATACGACTGCGAAGGCCACGCTGTATGCCAGGCTGGTCCAGCTAAACTGCCCGGCCCCCAGGAAGGCATATTTAAAGGACTCCATCAGTGGTGTTATGGGGTTGGCCATGATGAGTGTTTTCATTTTCCCGTCGGGGATGGTGCTTAAGGGGTAGATGACGGGGGTGGCATACATGAGCAGCTGTACCCCGAACTGAAGCAGGAAGGTGAGGTCGCGGTATTTGGTGGTGAGGGAAGTGAAGATGAGGCCGGCCCCCAGTCCGAACATGGCCATGAGAAGGATGAGCAAAGGCAGCAACAGGATGTAGATGTTGGGTTGTATGGTTGCTTCGCCCGATATAAGGTAATAGGCATAGACGGCCATAAAAAAAGCAAACTGAATGCCAAATTTAATCAGACCTGCAGTCACTTTGGCCAATGGCATGATAAGCCGCGGGAAATAGACCTTGCCAAAGATGTCGGCGTTGTCTTTGAAAGTTTTTGAGGTGGTATTGAAACTTTCGGCAAAGTAGTTCCACAGGACGATGCCAGCCAGGTAGAAGAGTGTTCCGGGCACGCCGTCGGTGCTGATCTTGGCGATGTTTCCGAACACCAATATGTAGATGGCGGTGGTGAGGATGGGTTGCACCACAAACCAGATGGGACCCAGGATGGTTTGTTTATATACGGTAATTACGTCCCGCTTCACGAACATATAGAGCAAATCGCGGTATTGCCACAGTTCCCTAAAATTAATATCAAACGCATGTCGCTTGGGACGAATAATAAGGTCGTAGTTTTCCATGAAGTTAATTTGGTTTTTTGTGATTAGTGGTTAGGCCAATAGGCCATTATTAGGTCAATAGGCCAATAGGCCAATAGGCTAATAGGCCAATAGACTATTTATATCTACTTTATTTCAATTTATATCCACTTATATCCTCTTGTAATTTCTGGCCCCTGGCTTCCGGCTTCTGTCTTCAGCGGGCCGGGGCACCCCCTTCAGGGGGTTGGGGGGTGAGCGAGGGGCTTGCGTCTGTCTTACCGCTCTGTCGCCGCTCCGCGGCTGGCAATCGAGGCTAATAGGCCACTAGGTCAATAGGCAATTAGGTCAATAGGCCGATAGGCTAATAGGCCACTAGGTCAATAGGCAATTAGGTCAATAGGCCACTAGGTCAATAGGCAATTAGGTCAATAGGCCAATAGGTTAATAGGCTGATAGGTCAATAGGCCAATAGGTTAATAGGCTGATAGGTCAATAGGCCAATAGGTTAATAGGCTGATAGACTATTTATATCTACTTTATTTCTATCTATATCAAATTATATCTACTATATTTCCAATTATATCAATGTATACCCTCTTGTAATTTCTGACTTCTAGCCTCTGACCTCTGGCTTCTGACCTACCCGCCTAATTGCCTAACGACCTAATGACCTATTGGCCTAACAGCCTATTGACCTATCGGCCTATCGGCCTGATTTTCTCCACGCCTTCGGCATGGTGACTCCCATGCGGATCACTTAATTAGGATTAAAATGTCGATTTACAACAGTGCAAAAATAACTAAGTTTTGGTGAAAGGAATAAAAGGAGGGATGAAATTGCATAAATTAAGTATAAAAGGGTGTGGTGGAATGGAAAATGGATAGATATAAGATTGGTGGATTTAAGATTTAAGACTGGTCATGTGAGATGAACGAATGATGATTGTTTTGTCCTGAAAAAGGTTTACGGAAAAAGTAAACAAAAATCAGGACGGGTCATCCATGCCGTCGTTGTGGATTTCCTTAATCCACAACGTTCTCGTTACCGGGATTTGTAAGCCCGTTTTTCCCTATTACCCACTCTGTCGCCCTTCGGGGCTGGATATTAGGCCATTAGGCTAATAGACCGATGCCCCTTGCTATTTATTTCTATTTTATTTCCATTTATTTATATATCCTTTAATAAATTCTGATTTAACGTTCGGCTGTCAAGTTGGCCTACCCTTCCGCCCTTCCACCGTTTCACCATTTTATCAATTTAAATCTTATGTCTGGCTTCTGGTTTGTTGCATCTAAGCTATAAATATGGGAGTCCTTCGGACTCCGTATCTAACCGCCTATTAGCCTAGCTGCCTAATGGCCTACTTTTTTAACTTCGTCCATGTTGAGGACAAGCATGTAGCCGATGTGACTGATGCGCAGGTAAAGTTTTTTGGTTCCCTTAATATCAGCCACTTCGCCTTGAATGCCTTTGAGGGGTCCGCAGGTGATGGTCACTTTTTCCCCTTTTAGGAGTGAATCGGCTTCGACCGAGAAGGAGAATTGGTTATCTACGGTCCGCTGCATGGCTTCCATCTCATGGTCGGGTATGGGCACGGCCTGTCCTTTATGGGCAACGTAGGCCACCACTCCCTTGGCCTTAAAAACCTCGCGGTATTGGGCGGGGGTGATGCGAACAAAGATGTAGGAGCTGATGACGGGTACTTCGACCCATTTCTTCCGGTCGCTCCATTGTCTCTGTTCCCTTTTGAGAGGGAGATAGGCGTTGATCCCTATTTCTTTTAATTGAGTATATACTTTTTTTTCGGCCCTTGATCGGGTGTATAGAGCATACCATCGGGGTTGATTATCATTTTCCACAATGCCAGGTTATTTATTGTTTCGTGGACGAAGATAGCTGTTTTCGGCCTAACCGCCTATCGACCTAACCGCCTATTGACCTAACCGCCTATTGGCCTATTGGCCTAACAGCCTACCCGCCTAATGGCCTATTGGCCTAATGACCTAATGGCCTATTTTCTTTCTGTTGTGCTTTGGTGATTTTTTTGAGGCGATCGATTTGCTGTAATACCTGTTGGCGTTCGTTACGGAGTCCTGTCAGTTCGCGGAGGACGAAGGAGGTCTCATAGCCGTCGCGGATGGCTTCTTTGTCGTATTTTTCGAGAACTATGTAGTAGTATTTTTTGCCTATAAACTGCACTTTGAGCGGTTTATCCACATTGGAGGCGATGAAGTTGATGATTCCGTTGTCGGCACCGTCTTTGTAGCTGACGATTTCCCACTTGCTCGGTCCGTCTTCGAAACGGCGGTTGAGATATCCGTCTTCCGGAACCAATTCAGAGGTGACCGATTCACCGGCATTGTACACTTTTATTTGGTTATGCATGATCCATGAAGAACCGTAATAGCGACTGGAGATGTAAAATTCTCCGTTGGTGTCGAGGTGTGCCCTTAAGAAGGTGCGATTGTAGCTGTTTTCGGGTTTCTGACGTTTATGGATGAGGATGGGCTGGGTGCCATAATCTTCGGATCGGATAAAATTTTTGAGAAGGGGTTCTAGTTCCTTTTCTTTTTCCACAATCATGCTGTCGAGATATTCCAGGTTGCGATGTTGCTCCATGAGCTTAATTTCATCGAGCATGCGCATGGCGAAGGCCACTTCTTCGGTCAGATCGTTAAAATCGTTGATGATGGTGTCCAACTTAAGCTTGGCTAGGTTGAATCGACCATTATCACGCAATAAAATGACTTCATCCAGTTTTTCTGAAACGATCTTTTTACGGGAGGGACCGCAGCTTATTAAGCCAATCATCAGAAATAGAGCGACATTACGGATATTCATAATTTGTGGCATTTGGTTACCCGGTTTAGGGTCAACAAATTTATTGAAATTATTTCTACTTATCTCTATAATGGTTTACCTATTTCTGCTCCGGGTGACGAATAGAGCCGGATTGGGAGATGAAAGATTGAGAGATGGAAGATTGAGAGATATAAGATTTAAGATATAAGATTTAAGAGATATGGATGCAGTCACAATCTTTTTATTTTATCACATCAAATACTAGATTATTAGATTATTAGATACAAGATTTAAGATGAACATTTTACAGAAATATTTTTTCATTAGCATATTAGCACATCAAATACTAGATTATTAGATTTTTAGATATAAGATTTAAGATGAAATATTATAGAAATATTCTTTCAAAATTAGCATATCAGCAAATTAGCACATCAATCTCCTCAATCCACCCGCCTATCGACCAAATTAACGATTGGCCAAAATTTACCTTTCTACCTTTCTATCATCCACCCCGACCACCATGCTCTATGCTCCATGTCTTTACCCCTCTGTGGAATAGGCCAATAGGTCGATAGGCTAATAGGTCGATAGGTCAATAGGTCAATAGGTCAATAGGTCAATAGGCTATTAGGCTAATAGGTCATTAGGTCGATAGGCTAATAGGCCAATAGGCCAATAGGTCAATAGGCCAATAGGTCAATAGGTCAATAGGTCAATAGGTCAATAGGCTATTAGGCTGTTAGGCAATAGTTTCAGGCGTCCGGTCACTGGCCTCAGGGGGCAGGGGGGTGAGGGTGGGAGAGATTTTCCCGGCTTACCGTTCTGTTGCACCTCCGCGGCTATCGTCCCACCATCCAACCCTTCCACCATCCAACCTTTCAACCCTTCTACCCTTCTACCTTAAACTCCATACTAAACTTGTTATTCTACAAATAGTTGCTTAATTTGGTACATGTTAATTTAAAATCTAACCATTATGACAACACCCAATATTCCCGAGCAACTATTGCCACAACTATTAGAACGGTTTAAGGATGAAATAGTGACGAATGCTTCGCAGCCATGCCTGCAAACATGCAAAAAGAGCGGAAGCGAGATTTGGCTCGACACCGGCGATATGGAGGCAATAGATCGACTGATCACCCCGGAGGTGAGTGCCGTGACCACCAACAACACGTTGCTGAATATGGAAGTGCAGAAGGGGATCTACGACGGGATTATAAAGGAAGTGTCACCCCGTTTTAAGGCGTTGCCTCTGGAACGACGAATCATAGAGATCGCCTTTCTGCTGAATGCGTTGCATGGTCTTCGTCTGGTGAAACGTTATGGGGGTAAGGTGAGCGTGGAGCTTCATACCGATTTCGCGGACGACATGGACGGGATTGTCTTTTACGGTCAGCGCTTCCATGCCATCGATCCAGACCATTTTATTGTAAAAGTGCCGCTAACGCCTTCCGGCTTGTTGGGTGCCAGAAAACTCCATGATCTGGGTATCCCGGTGAATTTTACGCTGATGTTTAGTGCCCGCCAAAATGTGATGGCCGCATTGTTGGCACGTCCTTCCTATTCCAATGTTTTTTTGGGAAGGATTGGTGGTTATATGAAACAAAACTATCTGGGCGATGCCGAAGGTCCGGGCGAGAAAACGGTGCATCATACTCAGCATTATCTGAGATCGCTGCGTGAAGATGCCGGAACACCCACCCACCTCATTGCTGCCAGTATTCGGGACTATAAGCAGTTGCCCCTGTTGTGTGGCGTGGATGTGTTAACCATTCCGCCCAAAGTGGTTGCTGATGCTTTCGAAAAGATTGAAGGCCCTTGTCATCCGATGAATGATCACGACTTTAATGTGATCTATCGTCCGGGCGTGGCTACCTCTGAGATACGGATTAATAAGCTTTGGGAGGTGTCCGATCATGAGAAGAAGGTCTTTACCCAACTGTCGCAGGAGATGCCCAATGATGCCTGGGAACTGGAAGATCATCTTCGTGCTGCCGGCATCCCCGATCTGTTTCCCGATCTAACGCCTGTTGAAGAACTCTATATCTCGGAAGACGGAAAAATACCGAAACATCAACGATGGGCGCGTGCCATCTCCAGGGGAGAGATTGCCATCGATACTTTGTTGAATCTTGCCGGACTGGCAGCCTTTGCCAAAGATCAAAAAGCACTGGATGACAGGATTGCGAAATTGATATAATAATATAATGGTATAAAGGTGGAAGGGTATAAAGGTGGAAGGGTAGAAGGTGGAAGGGTAGAAGGTGGCTGACGGCATAACCCATGGCCCTGGCAAAAGAAAAGACAGATGGTTGGATTGATGGATATAAGATTAATGGATATAAGATTAATAGATATAAGATTAATAGATATAAGATTGGTAGATGTAAGATGAAAAATTATAGTGGTGTTTTTTTATCTATCAGCCTATCGACCTATCAGCCTATCAGCCTATCGACCTATCAGCCTATCAGCCTATCGACCTATCGGCCTATCAGCCTATCGACCTATCGACCTATCAGCCTAATGGCCTATCGGCCTATCGACCTATCGGCCTATCGACCTAACGGCCTAAATCCAACCCTTTAGCCTTTCCACCTTTCTACCCTTTAGCCCTTCAGCCCTTCCCCCCTCCAGCCCTTCTACCTTTCAACCCTCCAACCCTTCCATTAATCTCTCCTGATTTTAATCTGTTTGAAAAGCAGCCGGAAATAGATAAAATTTTATAGCTTTGGAACGAAATTGATGAAACCGTCTTCTGGAGTCAAATATTAGGTATTGCGTTGGATATGAAAAAAATAACCCCTTCTGTTTATCAGGTAAGAGTGGAACTTTTAGGCATAGACCCGCTCATCTGGCGACGGTTGCAAATACCGGCCGATCTTTTTTTACATGATTTTCATAAGGTTCTTCAAACCACAATGGGGTGGGAGAATCAACACATGCACGTGTTTAAGAAGGGAAAACGAATGTTTGGACAGGGAGATGTGGAGTGGGGACATAACACTTTATTCCAGGATTATACCATTGTTCGTGTCAATGATCTTCTTCGTAAGCCGGACGATGAGATAATCTACCATTACGATTTTGGTGATGACTGGTGTCACCGGATTATACTGGAAAAGTCGCTGGCTCCCGATCCTATGATCTATTATCCTTTATGTATAGATGGCGCCCGTGAGTGTCCGCCGGAAGATTGCGGAGGACCGGTGGGGTATCAGGCGATGATTTCTGCCGTGAAAGATCCATCCAATCCTCAACATCGTTTTTTTAAGGAGTTGTTTCCCGATGGTCTCGATCCTGAATATTTTGACCTTGAACAGATTAATGATATCCTGTTGGAAGAAGACTATGGTTGCTTGCTCCCCTACAACGAGCAGGAAGATGAGGATGAGTGAGTTGATGTTTTCCGGTTGCCGGTTTCTGCTTTCGGGTTTTTACCCGCCGGCTTCCTGTATTACCACCTAACCGGCTACCCGCCTAATCGATTCAATCCATACGAAAAGAAACCACCACCGCGGCATGGTCGGAAGGGAACCCATAAGGCCAGGTGTCGATGACTTTTGCCGAAACCGGCTCGATCTCTTCTCCTTTGTAATAAATAAAATCCATTCGTGTTTGTAGGCCTTCTTTGTATATGGGCGACCATGTAAAGCCCGGTGCTGCTGTTTCGTCCGGGTAGAGGATGCGATAGGCATCCAAAAAACCGGCGTCATACATGAAGCGGCTGGAAGGAAAGTTGACAACCAGGTTGTTGTGTCTTTTCTTGTTGCGCTCGGTCCAGTCGAGATGAGATCCGCTGTTGAAATCGCCTGCAATGATGGTGGCATGTTTGGCGTTGTTGCGGATGAGCGGACTTATTTCACTGAGCATAAATCTGGTTTCGCGCCCTCTGGTTTCCATTTCTCGTACCTCAATGGTGTCGGCTCTGGCGTTTTCTTTCATAAAATAGGCCGGAAGGTTAGGATAGCGACTCAGCCAGATGGGGCCCACGAGTAATGTCTTGTCCTTTCCAAGGTTAAGCATGACGGCCCCGAAATGGGTAGGGTGAAAGACATTATAGCTTCTGATGGGCGGAAAACGGGAGATCACACTGAGGTTGTTGCTGCGTTTATAGTAATAATAACCCAGTTCGCCGGCAATTATTTCGCCGGCATCCAACGTTTCCTGGAGGGCAATGATATCCGCTTTGGTCTCTTTAATAATGTCTGTCAGCCGCTGTATGCCAACGAAACGCCCCTGACTGGTTCCGCCATTCCAGATGTTCCAGGTCATGATGGTTACCGAGTCTTTGAATTCGGGTATGGGTTTAATTTTTTTTCCGGAGATCTGTTTGTAATGGTTGGCAATCTGAGCATCCGACAGTGGCTGAGACCATATTCCCATCTCATCGATCAAGCCGTTGAAGGTTTCGATACGAAGGTTTTTAGCCAGGGGGTCGGTGCCGACATAGAGCGAAGATCCCGGAAAAATATTTTCCATTTTTTCGGTGCTGAAGACCGCCTTCAGGTTACCGTCGAAATAGAATCGGGCTTCCCGCAGCTTTTTGTTCAGCGAAAAACCGATCTGATGCCATCGTCCGTCGTTGAGGGGTTGATGCTTGGCCAACGGTTGGTAGTGCAGGTAGGTGTTGCCATCACCGGCTTCCCATCTCCATCCACCGGTGGTTGTTTTGGAAATATGCCATCCCAGATAGTTTTGAAAGTCATTGCTGGGAATTTTTTGGCCTGCAATCACATATTCATAAGGATCGTCGGGGTCGGCTTTGACCCATAGCAGGAGGGTAAAGCCTTTATATTCGCTGAAGCGGTTGTTAAATCCTTTGTCGAGGATGACGGGCTTGCGGTAGAAGGCCGTTTTGGTGAGGTTGAGACAGGTGTCGGCGATTCCCTGGGCATACGACACATATTTTTCACCTTGAAATTGAACCGGCAAGATGCCTGAATTGACTATTTGTTTGTTAAAGTCCAGGTAGATCAGGGAAGGGCCCGGACGATGAGACTCTTTTTCCTGACATCCCATCAAAACGATGAAAAATATAAGAACAAAATGTAATGGTTTCATATGCTCTGTTTATTTCGAAATTTTTTTTGTTTTTTTGGGCAGCTATTCTTGTCCCTTTATGTCAACACTCAGGTGAGCGTGACAAACATTATTATATCGCTTTTATCTCCAAGTTTTTGGAATGGACAAGATAAAAAAAAATAGGGAATATCTTTGGGTTGCGGGCGGAAGGCCTTATTCAAAAGGATGGCCAAGGTTAATATTAAAGCCATCATAGTGTATGCCCCTGTGGATAGGAGGTATGATTTTGATTGTTTGGGGGTAACCGAAACCATTTGTCTTGCGTCCATTGTTCCATATTGTTCCGGTTCTATCCCTGGACCCCTTCAACCCATCTGTCATTATGCTTTTAATCATTCTATGGTTGTTGTTTTTAAAAAGCGTACATTTGTGGCCGGAAGAATAAAATGAGCATGACGAAGCGTTTCAACCTTTGTCTACAGGACTCTGGAAGTATGGAAGAAGCATGGCCGGAAACGTTGTCACAACCGGCAATGAATTAAGCGGTGCGAGTTCAATTAGGCCAATAATTTATTTAAATTATATACTAATAATCCATAGGGGTTAGTTATGCACAAATTATTTGAGCTTAATTAAAAATTTTACGAAAGAAATTATGTCAAAAGCAATTATTTACACTCCGAAAGGAGAAATGAAAGTAGAGTTTTATCACGACGATGCCCCCGGTACCGTTGATAATTTTATAAAACTTGCTCAAAGTGGTTTTTACGATGGATTAGCCTTTCACCGAGTGATTCCTGAGTTTGTGGTTCAGGGCGGATGCCCCTATTCGGCAGATATGAGTGATCACCGTGTGGGAACAGGCGGACCCGGCTATACCATCAAATGTGAGTTGGAAGGCGAGCATCAGTATCATGATCGTGGCGTGTTGAGCATGGCCCATGCCGGAAGAGATACCGGTGGGTCGCAGTTTTTTATCTGTCTGAACCGAGAAAATACGCAACATCTGGATCGACAGCACACCTGTTTTGGAAAAGTTTATGAAGGATTGGAGGTGATCGATAAAATCGAACAAGGTGATTTGATTGAGAAAATTGTTATTGAATAATACCCCAAAATTGTATTTATGAGTTTTGAACTGACCGGCAAGCTGATTGTCAAAGAAGATGTGGTGAAAATATCCGAGAAATTTCAGAAACGTGAATTTGTGATTGAGGTGACCAACGAAAAAAATCCGGAATGGAACGATTTTGTTAAGTTTCAATCGGTTCGGGATCGGGTGGATATTATTGAACCATTTAATGTTGGCGATGAAATTAAAGTCAGCTTTAATATTAAAGGCAATCGGTGGGAGAGAGACGGAAAGGTGAATTATTTTACCAATCTGGATGCCTGGAGAGTTGAAAGTGTTAATGCTTCCGGTGCGGAAAGTCCTGTGCCTTCGGCACCTTTCCCCGACCAGCTTGAAGAATTACCGCCCGAAGAGGGAAATGATGATTTTCCTTTTTAGACAGGTCTCATTATTTATAGAAAAGGTTGATCCAATGTTAACGGGTCAATCTTTTTTTTTATTACTAGGGTTTATTTCCAGGTAATTTTTGAGGCGCACAAATTGCCCAATCCACATTCCTGCTGCCGCGTGGTCTGTTAACAGCCCTTCTTTATTGCCACGACAGAAATAAATGTCTCCTTTCTTTTTCAGTCATTCTCCTCTTTATCTTCGTGTCAGGCGACGCTCTTTTGCCGGAGTCGTCATTCATCCGTCCGGGATGGGTCGAATTTATTGGCCGGATGGAACTTGTGTGGTCCTAATTTTTTTACCCGAATAAAGCATTAGAACTTCGTAATAGATTTTTTAATGCATTTTTCGGGTTTAAAGTTGATCTTGATGTGGCAATATAAATGAAGCATGCTCGTTAGTATTAAAATCATCTAAACTGTTGGTCTGATGGAACTCGCATGAAGCAGTCTTGTATGCGCTTGTATCCCGAAAGGTCGGGACAAGGGGTGATCCTGTCAGGAGGTTATGCCCGTTCCTTTGTTAAAGGTTTTATCTATTTAGTCGTTTTTTAAAGCTCTTGTTAACGGAGTTAAAATAGATTACCTTGTTGAACTTTGCTTGACAGATCGTTAAATAACAATGTCTTGCAAACCGGGGGGAGAGAATGGCTGCAAACCCGGCAAAGAGAATTTTTTGAGAGAGTGAGAGAGAAGGAAGAAAATTCCTTTTAGGGAAGGCATCCTATATGTGATGCCGAAATTTAAAACAGAAAAACATCATGAAAAAATTATTTCTGATCACATTTGTTTCGTTGCTGGGAATATTGTTTTATTCTTGTTCGGTCAGTGAAGACAACGACGAAATTCTACCGGCGCCTGCTTTTCCGGGAGCACTGGGAGCCGGGAAAGCAACTACCGGCGGTAGAGGCGGTGAGGTAGTACTGGTCACCAATTTGAATAATTCCGGAGCCGGAAGCCTTCGGGAGGCCGTTCGGATGAAAGGACCACGAATTGTGGTTTTCAAAGTATCCGGAAATATTGATTTAAAGTCCTCCATTGACATTGAAAATGGAGATATTACCATTGCCGGGCATACCGCCCCGGGTGAAGGGATCTGCCTTCGCCGATATCCCATGAGGATTCGGGCCGATAATGTCATCGTGCGTTATTTGAGGTTTCGTCCGGGCGATGTGGAAGAAGAGGAAATGGACGCTTTCACCTGTCTGAATAATCGGAATGTGATCATTGATCACTGCAGTTTTAGCTGGGGCAGTGATGAGGTATGCTCAATCTATGATAATGAAAATGTTACGCTTCAGTGGTGCATTATTAGTGAGAGCTTGAACCATTCTATTCATCACAAAGGGGATCATGGCTTTGGCGGAATCTGGGGTGGAAAAACAGCCTCCTTCATCGGCAACTTGTTGGCGCATCATACCAGCCGAAATCCCCGATTGCAGGGAAGCAGGTATCATAACCAACCGGACAAGGAACGGGCTGAGTTTGTTAATAACGTGGTTTATAACTGGCAATCCAAAACTATATATGGAGGAGAGGCCGGTTATTACAATATTGTGAACAACTATTTCAAACCGGGACCTGCCACCGAAGAAGGTGCCAATGGGGAGATTCTGGAACCCTATAAACCTTATGGGAAATTTTTCTTGTACGGAAATGTTTTTCATAACAATGAGTTAATAACCACCGAAAATTCTCAAGGCATAGATGCGGATGGCAGTGTGATCGAATCTATATTGTCAGATGTTCCTTATCAGATCTCCGACTATGAACCGTTATCAGCAAGTGGCGCCTATTCTCAGGTGTTGAACCATGCAGGAGCATCACTGGAACGTGACGAGGTGGATCGGAGAATCATTGAGGATGTTGAAAACGGTAGCGCCTCCTATGGCGACAAAGGGATCATTGACTCTCAGGATGAGGTGGGCGGATGGCCTACCCTGGACCGGAATGCTGTACCCGACGATCAGGATTCGGACGGCATACCGGACGAGTGGGAAGAGGCTCACGGATTGGATAAAACAAATCCGTCGGATGCGTCCCGCTATTCGGTATCGGTTTATTATACCAATATTGAAGTTTGGATGAATGAGTTGTTAGAGGACTAACTTAAAGCAATCTGACACTTTTCCGTAGTCATTGGAGCTGTTTCGGATTTGTTAAAAAACCCCCTAAGCAAACAATTTAAATTGTTGTTTAGGGGGTTTTTACAGATGGTTTATTGCGTCATAATGATTGGGATTGGAATCCGATCAATTAAAAAGGAATGTCGTAAAGATCTTTGCCGTCATTGGTGAAGGTGTCGACACTGGTATCGGTCATCGGATGGCTTCTGAGACGTTCCAATAGTTCGTAACTAATCGTTGCAGAGTAACAGCCGGTGAGGGTGACCCGATGAACCTGGTCAACGGTTTTGAAACTTGCTGCCAGAACTTTGGTCGGCAATTTAAAGTCGTTGAAACTTTTTACGATGTGTCCCACGACTTCGATCCCATGAGAGGAAATATTATCCAATCGATTGACATAAGGCGCAACAAAATCGGCTCCTGCGCGCGCCGCCACTAATGCCTGAAGATGAGTAAAGATGGCCGTTGCCGTAACTTTGATGCCTTCCTTTTTCAGCATGGGTATCGCTCTGAAACCTTCCTCGGTAATCGGGATTTTGGCATAAAAATCACAATTGTTGCCCACCAGTTCTTTATATTTCTTGGCTTCGTCAACCATTCTTTCTGCCTTTTCGCTAATCATCTGGACATGAAGCATCTTCCCTTTAACCAGATTCACCAGCTCCGGAAGTATGACAGAGAGCTTCTTTTGTTCGGCGGCCAAAATGGTTGGATTGGTGGTGATTCCCTCTAACGGGAAGTAATGAAGAAGTTTTTTGATTTCTTCGATATTTGCAGTATCTGCTAAATAATACATGAAAAATATATTTTGATTTTTTGAGGTACAAAGATGAAATAAATTTGTGGCAATAATGAGTGGATGGCCGCAAATTATATTTTTTTAGGGGCATTTTTGAGAAGAAAATCTTCCGCCTCGATGGACCAAAGTCCATTATTCTTATTGACCAACTCGGCCAGTTTGGCGAAGAAGGGGTCTTTTTCTCCCTTATTTGCGAATTCGGAAATGGGCGTAAGCGGCATGTCAATATGGGTATAAATTAGCTTTTTACCACCGGGGATGTCGGGTAAGTTAAGGGTGGTTTCCGATACGGCATTAAGGCCCCCGATGTGGGTTATTAATCCTGCAGGATCCAGTCCTTCACTCATGATTTTCAGTGCTTCCTTCATGTCGTTCATATTCCCTCCCGAAGTGCCAACAACATGTGTGTAGGCGTAATGGACATTGTAAAAGTTCATTTTAGCCCGGAGGTTGGGGTTGGAGGGGCCGGCAAAGAAATTGAGGCAACCGTCAAATCCCAAAATGGCATCGGCTTGTTCAATGACCTGCGGAACCGGAGCAAAAACGAAAACATCATCATACCCTTTTCCATCGACTTTGGCTTGAAGGGCTTTTATGGGATCTTCAACATTTCCTGTGTTGAGGTAAACAAGTTCAATCCCATTGGCTTTGGCCTTTTCGACCGGGTAAATTTCAGCCGCACGATCGAGACGCGATTGATCGATGTCTGTAACCACCAGGAGGGAGGGTTTTCTGTCTTTCCTGTTTATTGCATAGTTGATGGCTGCCAGTCCCATGGGGCCTACGCCGGCCAGAATGGCCATCTTACCGCCATCCACAATCTCCATTTTGTGTTGGTAGGATCCCGGTACGGTATGGTAATTGGCGTGCATGGCCCCGATAACGCAACTCAGCGGTTCGGCCAGAGAGGCAGGGTAATAGCCGGGGCCGTCGTAGGTCAGCAAACAATCTTGTTCCAGCACGTCTCTGGGAATGATGACATAGGTGGCATCCCCTCCCACATATTGGTATGAATATCCCGGCGCACTCAATACGCCCACGGGTCCGTTTTCGTAATAAATGGCGGGTTGGATAGAGTACTTTTGACCGGGTTTAAATTTGTCTTTCCATTTGTCGCCAACCTCTACAATCTCTCCGGCAAATTCATGGCCTATAATGATCGGCTTTTGGGCCACATCCTTCGGAATTCGTTTGTGGTCGGTTCCTTGGGTTGCAGCTTTATAGGATGACATGCAAATGCTGTCCGATACCACTTTTGCCAATATTTCATCTTCCTTAATCGGTGGTAAATCGAAGGTTTCCAGTCTTAAGTCCTTTTTTCCGTATAATCTAACAGCGGTTGTTTTCATGGTTATTCAGTTTATTGGAAATGAAATGGGTTGAAAAGGAAAGGTATAATGGACGGGTTCAGGTGGTCTGTTCCCTGTCAGTTGTTTAGGAAAGCATATTTTGTCCGCCCGTTACCGGAATGGCCTGTCCGGTCTCATATTCCTGTTCTATGGCATAAAATATTGCTTTAACCACATCTTTCACCCGGCATCCTCTTCCGGCGGGAACTTGCGCTTCATAATGCCTCTTTACATCTTCTGTGGTTTTTGCGCCGGGGACTTTCCCTGCCAGAAGATACTGGACAAATAATCCTTTTTGGGGATCGCTCCAGAGCGGACCTTCGAAGAAATTTCCGGGGCATATGGCGTTGACTTTAATGCGTGCCGGCATAAGTTCCAAGGCAAAGGATTGAGTGAGGCCTATTCCCCCAAATTTGGCACCTGCATAGGCGAAATTTTTATTGCTTCCTTTCAAGCCCGATTTGGAATTGATTTGGAGGATATCTGCAAAATAGTCCGGCTTGACCTCTGTCTGTATTTTCATGATGGCAGAGGCAGCCTTGGCGCAGTGAAAAAATCCGCTATAATTGACTTTGGTCATGAGTTCAAAAATTTCCGGATCCATTTCGTCCAGTCCTCCGGCTCTCAGAATCCCCGCATTGCTGATGAAGGTATCAATGCCGCCAAAATGAAAAGTGGCGGTTTGCACCATCTGCTCAACAGATTGGGCTTTCGATACATCACACTTAACAAATAGGGCGCTGTTGGCACCATCTGAGTTATTCAAAGAGTCCGCCAATTGAGGCCCTTTTTGGTCATTAAGGTCGGCAATTACCACATTGGCGCCCTCTGCAAAAAACGATTCTGCAATACCCTGACCAAAACCTTGGGCTGCCCCGGTTACCACAACACTTTTCCCGCTCATGCGACCTGTGGGCTGCTGTAAAGGTTCGTCAAAGGATCTTTTCTTATTAATGCGTTCGATCGCTTTGGCCGAAGGTGCAGTGAGGATATAACCATTGTCTCTGAGGATGATTATATTACCCTCAGTGGAAAGAGTTATTGGTTTTAGGTCATCAATGGAAGTGTCAGGGCTTATTTCCGTGATTTTGTTGGCGGGCCATCCGGCTTCAATGGCTTCTTCTTTTGTTGACCATTTCGGGTCAGAGAAAAAACGGGCAGAGGCGAGCCTCTCACCACTAGACTTCATTCGAATTGCTGCAATGAGATTTGTTAATTGATTCATTATATACATTGTTTAAATCGTTGGTCTCGGCAATATCTATGCTCAATGGGGGCCAACATGTGGCGTGTTTCGTTATAAATTAGATAATCCGAGGTTTAGAATGGCCTGTCCTATTTTGATAAACTTATCTTTTTGCTCCAGCTTGGGCGTTCCTGACACGGGATCCAGCCATCCTTCTCCGGTTTTGGCATTCAGGTATTGGTGTGCCAGTATAATACATGCACTTTGATAATTAATGCTTTGCAATGTTTCAGATAATTTGGTAGCTCCTTTCGCCATAGGCACTATGGGTTCCATGGCTGGCGTATTGTGTTCGGTTCCAAACGTTACCAGTAATCCGCTATCCCAAAGTTTTTGAGCCGTATCTTCCAGATATTTTAGAGAGTTCCTGGTGGTTATGAATTCTGCAGCGTAGAAACCTCTTTCGCGCAGTAGGCGAATGGTTGTGTCCAGATCTTTTTCAAAATCGGTACATGTCTGATTGAGTGCATCGCCTAAAAACGGGTAGGTTGGAATACCTTTGGCTTTTAAAATCAGTTCCCGAATGGTCTCAATCCCGGCAAATGATTCGGAACTTTCGGGAATATAAGCCGGTCCTCCGGCCTTGAGCAACGCACCTCGGAGTGTGTTTTCCACTGTTGCCGGATCGGTAACAGCGATCTCTTTCCCGGTTATTTTTTTATAAAATTGTTGTTGTTTGGAGGTTTCGGGAAAAGCGTTTTCTGTTTTTAAACGAATGGCTCTTGCCAGATGTCGCTCTCTGACCTGACCGAGAGTGAGCTGTTCGTAAATTTCCCGGTAATCCAGCGTGAAAGGTGCACCATTTGCTTTCAAATGCCGGTTGGCCAGCAGGGTCATTTGTTGGGAATGGGCGTTGTTTTTAGTTACTGCCGTTTCAAGCCACTCGTTAACTTCCTGGGGTAGATTTCCGTAGGCGAGGCCTTTCCCGCTTATGTAGGTTCTTCCCGGATTAGAAGGGTCATTAACTTTTATATGGTTGGCCTGATCATCGGTGTTGAGCCCAATCATTTCAATATTAAAGAGCGGTGCAATGCCGTGTGACCAACAGGCGTCACCCCAGTCTTTAAAGCCCTTTACCGTATTAAAGTCATTGATTCCGGCCATTCTGATACCTTCTTGTGAAGCCAGAGAAATGGCCTGATCTATTGATTTAAAAGCGCTAAAAGAATAGGGTGTGTGCAAATGCCCGTTGATTAAGGGTAAATGATTTGTCTTTAGATCATTGGCGTTTACATCCAATTGATCGGGGTTGGGAAATTTTTTCCAGAATTCCATAAGTGATTATTTCTTACTGAAATGTATATCGATTTAATTTGATGACAAAGAAAATAAGGTTTCAGAAAAGTTATCTCTTGTTCTGATTATTCCTTAAAAGCAAAAGGGAGAAGCAATTTATGACTTCTTCCTTTTACGTTTTTTGTCAGTAATTATTTGCGGGGGCGCTAAACGCCCTCTTTATGTCTCAGAATCAACGTGCCTTCATCAAATTTCTCTTTGGGATTATGGCCATTTAGAGGGATGATTTTTTGGTGTATGGCATCAATGATCCAGTGAGGTTGCGGGAAGAAGCTTTCTTCCAGTTCGTGTGCCGGCGTAATCCAGTTTCTTGATCCAACCACTACAGGCGGAGCGTCCAGATAATCGAATGCCAGATCGGTAATGTTACGCGCCAAGTCGTTGAGGAAGGATCCCCTGCTGTTGGCATCGCCGGTAATAATAACCCGGCCGGTCTTTTTTATCGATTGAATGACGGGTTCATAGTTAAAGGGGACCAATGATCTGGCATCTATTATTTCGGCTGAGAAGTTATATTTTTCTTCCAGAATTTTTGCGGCTTCCAAGGCGCGGTAAAGGGTTGCTCCAACAGTAAGAATGGTAATGTCGCTACCTTCTTTTTTGATGTCCGGTTCTCCTAAAGGAATTTCATAGTAATCTTTGGGAACTCCTTCTTTGTGGAATTGTTCACCGATGTCATAGATTCGTTGACTTTCGAAAAATATTACCGGGTCGGTACCTTGAAGGGCGCTGTTCATTAAACCTTTGGCATCGTATGGTGTGGCAGGAAAGACCACTTTCAGTCCGGGGATGTGAGCAACCAGCGATGTCCAGTCTTGTGAATGCTGTGCGCCATATTTACTACCTACCGAAACACGTAGGACAACGGGCATTTTGATGAGGTTGCCACTCATCGCCTGCCATTTAGGTAACTGATTAAAGACTTCATCACCACTTCGTCCGAGGAAATCACAATACATGATTTCCGGAATGACCCTTCCGCCACACATGGCATAACCAATGGCAACACCTACTATGGCGCCTTCAGCAATGGGTGAGTTAAAGAGACGATGATAAGGCAGCGCTTCTGTTAATCCTCTGTATACCGCAAATGCGCCACCCCAGTCACGGTTTTCTTCACCAAAGGCGATAAGTGTCGGGTCTTTGTAAAAACGATCTATAATGGCTTCGAATAGGGCATCCCGCAACTGGTATTGTTTCATTTTGGAGAAGGGTTGGCCCTTCTTGTCGAAGGCATAACGCTCTTTTCGTGCCAGTTGTTTGACGCGAGGATTATCTTCCATGGGCATCAAAACATCGGGCTTGCGATCTTCCATTTTTTCTTCCGAACCATTGGAGAATATCATGGTGCCAATTCTGTCGGGATCGGCTTCCATATTCATTCTGGGAGAAATGGTGTCATCAATGCTGAGTTGAAGCATCTCTTGAATCAAGGATTGGATTGAGGCATTGGTTGCATCAACCTGCTCGCTGGTGCAAACTTTCTCCTTGATAAGGTTGTCGGCGTAAGTAAATACACAATCTTGCTTTTGCCAGGCTTCAACCTCTTCTTTACTGCGATAGGAGGATGCATCGGAAGGACTGTGACCGCTAAATCGGTAGGTTAAAACATCAAGGAGTACCGGTCCTTTTTTCTCTTCCAGTATTTTTCTTTTTCGTTGATAAGCCTCAATCACGGCCAGTGGATTGTATCCGTCCACCCGTTCAGCATGCATTTGGTCGGCATTTAATCCTGCACCGATTCTTGCTGCAACGCCATATCCCATAGTTTCACCGCTTGTTTGGCCGCCCATCCCATACTGATTGTTCATGATGTTAATGATGAGCGGGAGTCCACCTTTCATTTCTCCTTCCCAGAGCTGTGCGTATTGGTCCATGGTGGCAAACGAAAGGGCTTCCCACACGGGGCCACAGGCCATGGCCGCATCACCGATGTTGGCCACTACAATTCCCGGTTTTTTGTTGACCTTCTTAAAGAGGGCGGCTCCCACAGAAATATCGGCACTGCCACCTACAATGGCATTGTTGGGATAAACGCCAAAAGGGGTGAAAAAGGCATGCATGCTGCCTCCCAGGCCTCGGTTAAAGCCGGTTTCGCGTGCAAAGATCTCCGCCAAGGTGCCATAAACCAGAAAACGACGAGCCAGCGATTTTACATCCCCCTTTTGATTTTTTTGAACAATTCGCAGGATGGCCCCATCAAAAAATTGTTCCATAACTTCCATGAGATCTTTTTCCCCCAGTTGATGGATGGCACTTAACCCTTTGGCTAAAATTTCGCCATGGCTTCGATGAGAACCAAAAATAAAATCATCGATGGTTAATGTGTAGGCCATCCCTACAGCCGCTGCTTCCTGACCGATGGAAAGGTGGGCCGGCCCGGGATGGTGGTATTTAATGCCATGATATTCTCCGGTTGTTTTAATGAGATTAAGCATCTCTTCAAACTCCCGGATGAGACGCATATCATGATAGATGCGTAAAAGATCTTCATCGCTGAAATTTTTACGTTCCTCACTCAGCGTACGATTATATTTATTGACCGGAATGTCTTTAAACTTAATGGTTGTACTTTTCCGGACTTCTTTTGGATCTATAAATTGACATTTAGGCATAATCGGATGTTTTTAAGATTGAATATTTTGATCAGAAGCTAATCTCGGAGATGATTGATTGGAATCATTCTTTAGGCTAACATCCGCTCCGGATCCAATGCTTCAATTTGGTTGGCAATTTCTTTTACAAATCTTGTGGCTTCTCCGCCATCCAGGGCTCGATGGTCGTAGGTAAGACTTAACCCAATTTGTGGTACAATAGCCAGCGTGCCATCTTCCAATGGTTTTGGTCGATAAATAATGGTGTTGACACCAAGAATGGCAACTTGCGGTAAATTAATGACCGGAGTAAACATTTCTACGCCATAGTTCCCCAGATTCGAAACCGTAAAAGAAGCTGCTTGCGGAGAAATAAGATCCGGATCTATACTTCCTTTTCTGCTGGCAGAGGCCAGGTCGTGCATTTGTTTGGAAAGACCTTTTATGTTATAATCATCGGCGTTTTTAACCACCGGAACCATTAGTCCTCTTTCCGTATCAACAGCTAATCCCAGATGAACGTTCTTAAACAATTTAAGTTTGTCGTCTGCGAGGTGTGCATTTACCTGCGGATATATTTGTAGCGCTTTAACAACTGCAAAACAGATAAAGTCGTTGAGCGTAAGGTCTAGGCCCATTTCTTTGGCTTTTTTTCTGCATGCTAATAGCCTCCGTGCATCGGCACTGAGATGGTGGGTGAGCTGAGCTGAAGATTGAAGCGATTGATGCATCGCTTTGGCAATAATTTTTCTGACATTGGTCAATGGGCGGATTTCATATTCCCCGTCGGAACTCACTTCAACGGAAGTTTTGGGAGGGGTAGCCGACTTCTGAGGTGATGCAGTTGCAACAGTTTCAGGTGCCGATATTGTTGTTTCTATTTTTATCGGATCGGAATGTTGTTGTAACCACCGTTCCACATCCCGATCGAGAATTCGTCCGTTGGGTCCGGTTCCCGAAAGTTCGTGAACAGGAACCTTCTCGAGCGCTGCTTTTTTTCTGGCTCTGGGAGATATCTTGATCCTGTTATGAGTGGCGTCGTTTTCTTTACTAACTCCACTTGAAGCACTCACTGTTTCTTCCGTTTCTTTTTCGGCCGGAGGAATTGTTTCGGGATGGCCTTGGGAGGAGTGCCTAGGGTCGAATTCAGAGATGTCTTCTCCCTGGTTTCCAATAACACATACTGTTTGTAGCACCGGGATTTCTTCTCCCTCTTCGAAAAATGCGCCAAGAAAGATCCCATCCTGAGGAGCTTCTTCTTCAAAGGACGCTTTATCCGTTTCATATTCAAAGAGGATATCGCCTTTGGAAACGGATTCTCCCGTTTCTTTGTGTAAAGCTGTGAGGATACATGTCTCTACTGATTGCCCTTGTCTGGGCATAATGATCGGTATTGCCATATCTGTTAACTTGTAAATACAAGTGCAAATATAAAGATGTTTTGTGAAAATGCAATTTTTTAGAAAAAAACCGGGCAGGGAAATCGTTGTTATAAAAAGCTAAAATACTTTTCTCTGTTGATATTGATAGGTGTATGGCTGTCTTTTGATGTTCCTGAAGGTGTAACTTATTTTTGTGCAGTCCGCCTGAATTCCTGTAAAATGATTTTTTTCCGAAAGGGAAGAGGAGGGTGGTAAGATCCTATGCCAGATTTCTTTGTGGTGAAATTGATAATGATTTATATTTAGATTTGTCAATACAAGTGTTTTGGATTGAGGGGTTATTTTTTTCTTTTTTTAAATTAATTCTAAATTTGTGGATTATTCCTAATCAAACATTATGGCAGAAAAGTCAATTGCGCATTACAGAAGATTGTATGAACAGCTTAGAAAAGGAATTGTGGATGGGATTTATAAAGAGGGTGATTTATTACCATCAGAAAATGAACTTTGTGGGCTTCACAATCTTACTCGTCCAACGGTTCGTAAAGCATTGGATTTACTCGCACATGAAGGTTTTATTAAAAAGCAACAAGGACTTGGAAGTGTCGTTCATAAATTGCCAAAAGGTATTGGTATCCTTTCTATAGCAGGGACTACCACCGCCATTGGAAATAAAAACTTAAAAACCAAGACGGTAGTTCGTCCTAAAGTTCAGCCATGGCCCGAAGATTTCTTTTTTCCTTTGAATGAAGATTTGAAAACCGTTGGATGTATTTATTTTGAACGTGTTCGATCGGTGAATGAGCGACCGATTTTTTTCGAGCAAACATACCTCCCTAACATTAATCTACCGCGTTTTACTTCCAGAAACCTGGATAATAAGTCCTTATTTGATCTCCTGCGGCAAAATTATCATTTGGAAATCAAAGGTGGAGAACAATATTTTAAAGCCACGGAAGCAGGGGATCCCAAGGTTTGTGAATATTTGGATTTGCATCCCGGACAACCGGTCCTTTATTTGTCAAGAAAGTTGGAAACCAACCGGTTGAATTTCTCTTTCTATTCCTTTATGTATTGCAATACCAATGACTATTCTCTGTATGGGATTTTTTAAGATGATGTTCTCTGTTTATAAAGCCATTGAAACGTCATCTTAATAGAAAGGAAATGTTAGAACTGCATTAAAGGAAGAGTCCCATCTGATGGGCAGAAGATACTTATGATTTAGTTTTAGAAGTAAATACTGCAGAAAGAAGGAATAAAAAACGGGTAAAACATTTTTGAGCCATTTTTCCAGAGGCTTTAATTTTAATCAATGATAAGCCAGGTGTCGCCTCCCAAAAATCTATTGTCAAAGTTATCATATGTAATGGGCCTCCTCTGGGATTCCGTTGGGTTATGATACCTGTTAATAACAGGTAATCTTGTTCACTTTCCCCTCTTGGACTGCATACAGAGATCACATTTTGTATGGCCATCGAAAGCAAAAAAAATATTGTCATGACTTTCTGCAATCCGAATGTGGGTTGAATATATGCTTATTTTGGTCTCTTGTGTAGATCAGCCTCCTCTTTTCTGCGGATAATTAAAATCTTCAATTTGTTTGAGGTGATTTTGATACGACTCTTTAGAACCGGTTCATCTTGCCCTTCTTTGATTGATGCCTTACAACCATGCAAGGTTTGTTGCTTGTCTGCTCCATGATACGAACATCCATAAACGGGGGGCAGATCTTTCCATTCAAACGGAGAGAATATGAGGTGCAACACATAATCAGTTTTACCGTAAGCTATAAGTCGGAAAAATGGATGGGTATTCGCCATTATTTGATGATTGGTGAAATTGCAGGAATAAGGTAATTATTGAAGAGGTATAGTCACGATCCTTCCATTCGAGATGACGCTTTACTTGAAAAAAAATATAAGATGCATGAGATCAGGGTGAAGGGTTTGTATTTATAGGTTTTGATGTGAAAAAGTTTTATTGCTTTTTAAAAAAATGACATAATAAGTGAAAAAAGCAATAGCAAATGTTGGTTTTCTGAAAATTGTGTTGGTTGTCTTTTGTTAGCTTTGAGTTTATAGTTCTTTACCGGGGAACAATGGAAATGACGAATATGCGCTCGAAGTAAGAGATTAACCTAGGATGAGAAAAACGTGCAACCCGAGAAGGTAATTTTGTTTTTTTTTGTTTTTGGGGTTTGGATGGATGCGAGGTCATCTCATTTCCGGGTCTAATATAAGGCGCTGAAGAAAACTGTTGGAGGGAAATGTCATTCGATGGATATAATGAATGGATGTTTTAATAAATGGAAGAATAAGTATTATTAGAATAATTGTTGGGTTATCTTTAAATATTAATATTTATTTTATGAATATGAAACGGTGTTTGATTTTTTTAATTGGGATATGGATATCGGTGGCCAGTATGGCCAACGAGAATTTGTTTCCGCTCATCACAAATATTCCTAATCGTG
This sequence comes from Thermophagus sp. OGC60D27, assembly GCF_052400625.1. Classification (NCBI taxonomy): domain Bacteria; kingdom Pseudomonadati; phylum Bacteroidota; class Bacteroidia; order Marinilabiliales; family Marinilabiliaceae; genus Thermophagus; species Thermophagus sp. OGC60D27. The sequence continues at coordinate 206,211 of NZ_JBQTGH010000009.1, read as the reverse complement.
AAACAATTTCTCTAAACGGTGATTGGGATTATATTGTAGATCGTTATGAAACCGGTTATTATGATTATCGGCTAAAGCCTAGTCGATGGGGATTTTTTAATGACCAAAAGCCACGTAACCAGTCTGATATGGTTGAATATAGTTTTGAGGCGTCCCCCAAGATGTTTATACCGCGTGATTGGAATTCCTCCGATAGAGAATTGAAATACTATGAAGGAACAGTTTGGTTTCGTAAAACTTTTGATTTTAGTCCGGTCGAAAACGAACGTTATTTCCTTTATTTTGGCGCTGTCAATTATGAAGCTTTGGTGTATTTAAATGGAGAATACCTCGGTTCACACAAAGGCGGGTTCACCCCATTTAATTTTGAAGTTACCGGAAAATTAAAGACAGGGCATAATTTTATTGTTGTTAAGGTGGATAATACTCGACATGCAGACGGCGTTCCTACAGTGAACACGGACTGGTGGAATTATGGTGGGATTACGCGCGACGTTATGATTGTTAAAGAACCTAATACCTTTATTCGTGATTATAATATTTCCTTGTCAGAGGGGAAATATAACGAAATTTCAGGATGGGTGCAGTTGGAGGGTCCCAACCGGAACGCCTCGGTAACCATAACTATTTCTGAATTAGGGAAAGAGGCTACAGTGGTCCCTGATGAAAACGGGAGGGGATCTTTTGCCCTTAAAGCCAAACCTAAATTGTGGTCTCCCGAAAATCCCAGACAGTATGAGATAACCTTTTCGGCAGATGGAAAAATTTTGAAAGAGAAGATCGCGTTTCGGCACATCAAAGCAGTGGGAAATCAAATCTATTTGAATGGGAAACCGATTTTTTTACGAGGAATTTCGATCCATGAAGAAGCCCCTTTCAGGGCTGGCCGATTCAGTAATGCGGCAGAAGCTCGCACCCTTCTTTCCTGGGCGAAGGAGATGAACGCCAATTTTGTACGATTGGCACACTATCCTCATAACGAATATATGGTGCGCGAAGCCGAGAAAATGGGACTTCTTGTTTGGAGTGAAATCCCTGTTTACTGGACCATTCATTTTACGAATGAAGAAACGCTTCAAAATGCCAAAAATCAGCTGGAAGAGATGATTATGCGGGATAAGAATCGCGGGGCCATCATGATATGGTCACTGGCCAATGAAACACCGGTGAGTGAAGAAAGAAATCAGTTTTTAAACCAATTGGTGAAACATGCTCGAGGCATTGATGATTCGCGACTGATCAGCATGGCTATGGAAAAGGATTACCATGACCCTTTTACGCCGTCCATCAAAGATCCACTAATGGATGTTGTGGACGTAATAAGTTTTAATTCTTATATCGGTTGGTACGATGGATTACCTGATAAATGTGCTAAAATGAATTGGCAACTCCCCGATAATAAGCCGATTATTATTAGTGAGTTTGGTGGTGGGGCAAAGCAAGGATTCCATGGTGAAAGGAATCAGCGTTGGACCGAAGAGTTCCAGGAAGATCTTTATGTGCAGAGTGTAGCAATGTTTGACAAAATGAATTTGGCAGGTACTTGTCCATGGATCCTTATGGATTTTAAATCACCTCGAAGATTGTTGCCTAATATTCAGGATGGATGGAATAGAAAAGGTTTGGTCTCGAACGATGGGATTAAAAAAAAGGCGTTCTTCATTATGAAGCAATGGTATGAAAAGAAACAATAAAACCTTTTATCCAACCATCTGGGTATCGCTTCCCAATAAATATTACTTTGGAAATGGGCATCTTTTGTTGCCTGGTATTATTTGTAAGCAGGGTATAGGTTCCTAATGGGTAAAAGTTTGATTCCGGTTACTGCCTTCTTATGGAAGGTTGATCTCGGAATTGATATTGCTCATAGGCTAGATCCAGTCTGTCAAAAAAAATGACTGAAAGAAGTTTATCGACATTGTATAACGAATGATTATTAAGAAAGAAACGAAATTTATGAGATCTCTTTTAATTTGCTTGATGGGTTCCTTTGTGGTTTTGCTTTCCTCGTGCCATGAAAGTAAAAATGATCGTTTACCCAAGCCTCAGGAAGTTAAATCGTTAATGATAACAGTGAATGATCATTGGCAGCAAACGCATCCTAACCATGGACGAGCTTTTTGGGACAATGCTGCCTATCATACCGGCAATATTGAAGTGTATAAAGTAACCGGAATCAAGCGTTTTTTGGATTATTCGAGAGGTTGGGCTGAATATAATCAATGGATGGGCGCCAAATCCAACAACCCCGCAGAGTGGAAATATAATTATGGAGAAACTGATGACCATGTGCTTTTTGGCGATTGGCAGATCTGTTTCCAAACTTATATTGATTTGTTTCAACTCGTTGATGACCCGAGTGAAAAAATGATAGCCCGGGCCAAAGAGGTTATGGCGTATCAGATGCGTACTGATTCTTCAGATTACTGGTGGTGGGCAGATGGTTTGTATATGGTGATGCCTGTTATGACTAAACTATATCAGTTAACGGGCGAGGAGAAGTATCTGGAAAAACTTTATGAATATTACAGTTACGCTAAAAGCATAATGTATGATGATGAAACAGGCCTATTTTTTCGAGATGCCAAATATGTTTACCCAAAGCATAAATCTCTGAATAAGAAAAAAGACTTTTGGGCGCGGGGCGATGGTTGGGTTTTTGCCGGACTTGCAAAAGTTTTGAGTGATTTACCTAAGGATTATACCTATTATAATGTTTTTTTAGAGGATTATAAACGAATGGCTCAATCTCTTAAAAACATTCAGCAAGAGGAAGGCTACTGGACCAGGAGTATGCTGGATCCAGATCATGCCCCAGGGCCTGAGACCAGCGGAACGGCCTTTTTTACCTATGGATTTCTATGGGGAATTAATAACCGGATTCTGGATCAGAAAGATTTCCTACCTACGGTATTAAAAGCATGGAACTATCTTACAACGGTTGCCCTTCAAAAGGACGGCAGCGTCGGTTATGTTCAGCCAATAGGAGAAAGAGCAATTCCCGGCCAGGTGGTAGATAGGAATTCCACTTCAAATTTTGGAACAGGAGCTTTTCTTCTGGCAGCGTCTGAAATGTATAAGTATGTTTTCCAGTTACAAGGAACTATTGACTGATGATATTCAAGAATGAATATTTACTTTTTCTGTTGGTATGGTTCGTCGAAAAAATGATTTAAAATTTATTGGATAACTCTAAGCGGGTAAATATATTTGTTGCTTTACATTCTTTTGTTTTTTGTCCGGTTGGCAACAGAAATTTATCTGGCAAATGGTTTTTGGTCCATGCGAATGATTGGGGTGGATCAGCGGATTGATGTTAAATGTTATCAAATAGACAGAGTTGAATTGAGGAAGTTTTCTAAAAATCAATAATACTAACTTGAATATACCAAACAATTACAAAATTTTTTACCAATGATACGAGCATGAGCAATGAAGTGGCTTCCAATAGAGAATGTTTAAAACTTAAGATCATGCGAGTTTTATCAGACCAATAACTTAAATTAATTTATACGGATGAGAAATAGCACTACTACTTTTCGGATTATCCATTGGGGATTTTTTATGATGGTGTTAATGACATCATTTCTGACGGCATGTCAGAAAAATTTTGATTATGAAGCCTATTTATTTGCCTATTTTGTGGGAAACGGACCGGGACAAGAAGCGGTTCATTTTGCAATTAGTGAGGATGGGTTTAATTATCGGGCTTTAAACAACAATCAGCCGGTAATTTCTGCAGATACCATCAGCTCCCGGGGCGGTGTTCGTGATCCTCATATCCTTAGAGGTGAAGACGGTAATTTTTATATGGTACTTACGGATTTGTATGTTCCCAATGATGGTTGGACCAATGTGGCAATGGTAATGCTCAAATCAAAGGATCTTATCCATTGGACACATTCTATAGTGAATATTCCTGAGGCTTTTCCTGAGAAGTTTAGTGATGTTACGCGAGTATGGGCGCCACAAACCATTTTCGATGAAAAAAATGGAAAATACATGGTTTATTTTTCCATGCTCCAGCCGGGTGGTGCTGATATTATTTATTATTCCTATGCAAATGAGGATTTTACAGGTCTTGCTACAGAGCCTGAACAATTATTTTTTCATCCGGAAGGAAAATCTTGTATTGATGGGGATATAGTGAAAAAGGATGGGAAGTTTCATCTTTTTTTCAAAACCGAAGGGCATGGAAATGGAATTAAAAAGGCTGTTTCAGATAACCTTACCGAAGGTTACCTGATGCAGGATAAATATCTCCAGCAGACTAAAGAGGCTGTTGAGGGGGCCGGAACCTTCAAACTCATCGGGCAAGATAAGTACATTCTGATGTATGATGTTTATATGAAGGGACGTTATCAGTTTACTGAATCAACAGATTTAGAAAATTTTAAAGTGGTAGATGAAAAAATTACCATGAATTTTCATCCTCGTCATGGTTGCGTCATTCCTATTACCGGTAAAGAGTTAGAACGCCTTATTGCTAAATGGGGTACAATGGAAGCATTGGGATTTACAGGATCTAACTCTAAAGCTGTAAAATCATTGAATGTGGTATTTAATCATGAAGCCGGAGAAATCTATTTGCCGGTGAAAAATGGAGCCAACTTGGCTAGTCTTGATCCACAATTTACTTCTTTTTTGGGTGCTGATTTTTCACCCAAAGGAGCGCAGGACTTTTCGAATGGACCTGTGAATTATACCCTGCGTGTTGAAGGCGTGGGAGAGAAACAATATAAAGTGATTGCCGCTATTGACAACAATCCGGTGTTGGATGGATATTATGCGGATCCGGAAATTATCTATTCCCATAAAGAGGGGAAGTATTATTTGTATCCCACGAGTGATGGCCATGACAGCTGGTCCGGAAAATATTTTGAAGTTTTTTCATCTTTCAATCTTGTGGATTGGAAGAATGAAGGGGTAATTCTCGATTTGCCTAAAGACGTGCCTTGGGGACCACGCAATGCCTGGGCCCCAGCTTGTATTGAAAAGAAAACAGAGGAGGGGTATAAATACTATTATTATTTTACAGCAGCACAGAAAATAGGGGTGGCAGTGAGTGATGAACCTGAAGGTCCCTTTGTGGATAGTGGTAAACCGCTTATTGATTGGAAGCCCAAAGGGATTTCCGGTGGTCAGGAAATTGATCCCGATGTTTTTCATGATCCCATATCCGGTGATGACTACCTCTATTGGGGAAATGGCTATATGGCCGTTGTTAAATTGAATGGCGACATGGTATCCGTGGATCGCTCTTCTTTAAAGGTGATTACTCCGGATCGTACTTTTCGTGAGGGGACGGAAGTTTTTTTTAGAAATGGAAAATATTATTTTCTTTGGTCGGAAGATGTTACTCGGAGCCCCAATTATAGGGTTCGTTATGCAACCTCTGATTCTCCTACAGGCCCCCTTAACATCCCTGAAAATAATTTAATTCTGGCAAAAGATGCTTCAAAAGGGATTTATGGAACCGGTCATAATTCAGTGATTCAAATTCCGGGAAAGGATGAATGGTATATTGTTTATCATAGATTTAACCGGCCTCGTGGAATTAAAATGGGACATAGAGCCGGATTTCATCGGGAGGTATGCATCGATCGGTTGGAATTTGACGAAGAAGGTGCTATTTTGCCGGTAGAACCAACTTTGAAGGGAATTAATCCTTTGTGATGTTGAGGCTAGTAACAAAAAAGTAATGAAACGAGCATGACCAAGAAAGTTTGCCACAATAAGAACATGTTTAAACGAAAGGTTATGCGAGGTTCCATCAGACTAATGATTTAACCTGATTTTATGCTGATGAAAAATTCTTTTTTGCGGTTCTGTAAGCTTACAATAGAATTATAGGTGTTTTGCATGAGGTTTTTGGGATTTACACTGTTGGGAACGATTTTGTTTTTCGGATGCATTCTTGAGACCAAAGCAGATGGTCCGGCAGTAATCATCCCCGAAGGATACAAATTGGTTTGGAGCGACGAATTTGATCAAAATGGTGTTCCTCAAGATGCCTATTGGTCTTATGAAATTGGTTTTGTGAGAAACAAAGAGCTTCAATGGTATCAACCCCAAAATGCCATTGTGAAAGACGGTATGCTAGTTATTGAGGGAAAACGCGAACGGATAAAAAATGACAGTTATGAGGCAGAAAGCAAGGACTGGAGAAAGAACAGAAAGTATGCTGATTATTCTTCAGCTTGTATCCATTCGCGAAATAAATTTTCTTTCCAATATGGTATTATGGAAGTAAAAGCTCGTATTGATACGAGTTGTGGATCATGGCCGGCGATATGGACCCTGGGGGTAGACCGGAGATGGCCCTCTAATGGTGAAGTGGATATTATGGAGTTTTATTTAATAAACAATATCCAAAGTATTCTTGCTAATGCCGCCTGGGGAAAAGACAAACATTCTTGGAATGCGAATTGGAATAGTAAACGTCGGTCCTTGAACTATTTCTTGGAAAAAGATGCTTTATGGCCGGAAAAATTCCATATATGGAAAATGGTTTGGACTCATGATGATATCAAACTTTTTTTGGATGATGAATTACTGAACGAAATTGATATCAATAAAATCACTTATGAAAGCGGGTTTAACCCTTTTCGCCAACCTCATTATATTTTAATTAATTTGGCAATTGGGAGTAATGGTGGTGACCCTTCCAAGAGTTCTTTTCCTATTTATTATGAAGTTGATTATGTGAGAGTGTTTCAAAAAGAGTAAACCATTTTTTGTTCCCTAATGTCATAGGCTTAAGATGGAAATGAAAGGTGAATAATAATTGTTTTAGTGTAGTGATAGCCGGAAAAGGGAGGCATTCTGTCCCTTTTCCGGCTTTTTTTGAATATCGATTGTGTTGGTTGGTGTTATTCCTAATGATACGAGCATGACAATGTGAGATGGTCACAACAAGAATATGTATAAACTAATGGTCATGCGAGTTCCATCCAACCAAAAACTTAACATTAATTTATACGGATGAAATAATCACGGTCTATTAAGGTGATAAAAATGGCCCATTTATAAACGATGTTCATGGAAGTTTCATTCGGCTAAAGGCTAAAATAAGATTGATAGGAATGGATCGTGCTTGGCAAAAGAGCCATTCGTAAACGTGAATGAACTAAGTTTTTGCCATGTCCTAATGTTCTTTTTAGATTCTTTATTCTGAAAAATTCCAAAACTATTGGCTTGGATGAATTTTATATAAATAAAATTTTCCTAATTTTAAATCGATTAAGGTGTGAGAATTCTATCGGACCGATGAGGTTTGATTTAGGTGGAGGAAATTGAATAGACTTGATTATAATATTAAAAACTTATGAATGTGAATTTAGCCGTACTGATTGATGGGGATAATATACCTTCTGCTTATGTAAAAGAGATGATGGAAGAGATTGCCAAATATGGAAATCCTACCATTAAAAGAATCTATGGTGATTGGACAAAACCAAACCTTTCTAAATGGAAAAATATGCTCTTAGAGCATGCCATTACCCCCATTCAGCAATATGGATATACCACCGGGAAAAATGCGACTGATTCGGCCATGATTATTGATGCCATGGATATTCTTTATTCCGGGAAAGTTGACGGGTTTTGTATTGTGTCCAGTGATAGTGATTTCACAAGATTGGCTACTCGGTTAAGGGAGGCCGGGATGCAGGTGATTGGAATAGGAGAAAAAAAGACGCCAAATCCCTTCATCGTTGCGTGTGATAAGTTTATTTACATTGAAGTGTTAAAAGGGAAATCAAAGGGAAGATCCTTAGATGGGGAGAAGGAATACGAGAAGGAGACTTTTGAAAAAATTACTGCCCGTGAAATTAAGTTAATCGCTACCACCATCAACGATTTGTCGGATGATGAAGGTTGGGCCTTTCTGGGGGATGTGGGTAGCTTGTTACAGAAAAAGCAACCTAACTTTGATCCACGGAATTATGGATTTCAGAAATTAACTCCCTTGATCAAATCTACCAGACAATTTGAAATTGAGCAACGCGACAACCCTAAAAGTAGCAATAAATTAATTTTCGTGCGAAATAAAGAATCAAGACTTCCCAATAATCATAAATAGCTGAAGAATGTGTGAGTTTTTTAATTGTAGCTGTTTTTATTTTGCTAATGACATTTCTTTTTTTTGGGGGGAATTCTGAATGTATAATGTTTAGAGTTTGATCCCTATTCAATTTTAAACCGGATTATGTCCTTTTCTTGATAATGATCAGGAGAATAGTGTCTTTCCATATTCATGTGCAGCCTCATTCTGGTTCATTCCTAATTTTTCTGTCTGCCTTTTTAAGGACCCCTTCTCTTTGTCCTTAAAATTCATGAAATTATTAAGATCAGATAAAAATTAAATGATTGTTGGATCATGTTTAAGACTTCTTGTTCGAATTATTGAAAATGTAAAGAAGTGTTGTAATTGGCTGATGCATTGGTGATTGCTAATGTGTTTTTGTGGGTGAGTGTTAAGCGCTGGCAATAATGGATTTAGCTGAGCAAAGCAGAGCAATTAAGTTGCTGTTTGGTGATTAGTCACTTTTGTTATATTTGTGGTTCCTCGAAAAGAATATTATCAAATTTAAACAGATTATAAAAAATGGGATTAAACATTATTGTTCTTGCCAAACAGGTGCCCGACACCCGTAATGTGGGCAAGGATGCCATGAAAGCCGACGGCACGGTGAATCGTGCTGCCTTGCCGGCCATATTCAATCCGGAAGATCTCAACGCACTGGAACAGGCTTTACAGCTGAAAGAAAGATATCCGGGAACAAAGGTTACATTGTTAACAATGGGGCCCGGTCGTGCCGCAGACATTATTCGTGAGGGATTGTTCCGTGGTGCCGACGATGGTATCTTGCTCACCGATCGTGCTTTTGCCGGATCCGATACCCTGGCCACGTCGTATGCTTTGTCTTGTGCAATCCGAAAAATTAAGGATTACGACTTGATTCTTGCCGGACGTCAAGCTATTGACGGAGATACGGCTCAAGTAGGACCACAGGTGGCCGAAAAATTGAATCTTCCTCAGGTTACTTATGTGGAAGAGATTTTTAGTGCCGATAATGGTCAAATAGCTGTTAAGCGACGTCTGGAACGAGGCGTGGAAACGGTTGAATGTCCGATGCCGGCAGTGGTAACCATTAATGGGTCGGCAGCCCCCTGCAGACCCCGTAATGCCAAGCTGGTAATGAAATATAAACATGCCCGAACGGTTACCGAGCGTCAAAACCAATCTGAAGATTATATCGATTTAACCAATGACCGGCCTTACCTGAACATTCCTGAATGGAGTGTTAATGACATAGAGTGTGAAATGGAAAGTCTAGGATTGTCCGGTTCTCCCACAAAAGTCAAAAAAATTGAAAATGTCGTTTTTCAGGCTAAGGAGTCAAGGCATATTCAGGCCAATGAGGATGATATTGAAGAACTGGTAAAAGAATTGATTGCCAACCATACCATCGGTTAATAGGATGGCAATTTCATATAAAACGGAATAAAAAATGGACAATATATTTGTTATTTGTGAAACAGAGGACGGCAAAGTAGCTGATGTTAGTTTGGAGTTACTTACCAAAGGACGTTCTCTGGCCAATCAATTGAATTGTCAGCTGGAAGCTGTGGTTTTAGGGCATCAACTGAAAGAAGTTGAGAAACAGATTTTTCCCTATGGCGCTGATGTGGTTCACATCGGGGATGATTCACGTTTGGAACCCTTCACCACCCTTCCTTATACTTCCATTATTGTGGAGCTTTTTAAAAAGGAAAAACCCCAAATCGCTCTTTTGGGTGCCACTACTCTGGGACGCGATCTGGGACCACGTGTTTCGTCGGCTCTTCATAGTGGACTTACGGCCGATTGTACAGCACTGGAAATAGGTGACCATGAAGATAAAAAAGCCAAAAAGGATTATAAAAACTTGTTATATCAAATTCGTCCTGCCTTTGGAGGAAATATTGTGGCCACTATCATCAACCCGGAATGTAGGCCTCAGATGGCTACCGTACGTGAAGGGGTCATGAAAAAGGAGATTTACTCGAAAGAGCATAAAGGTGAGGTGAAAGTTATTGATGTTGAAAAGTATCTGAAGCCGGAGGATACCGTTGTAAAAGTAGTAGAACGTCATATAGAGAAAAATCGGATTAATATCAAGAACTCGTCGATCATTATATCCGGAGGATACGGTATGGGCTCAAAAGAGAATTTTTCATTATTGTATGAGCTGGCAGATGTGTTGGGAGGCGAAGTGGGTGCTTCTCGAGCTGCTGTGGATGCCGGATTTGCCGAGCACGACCGTCAGATTGGTCAGACGGGCGTTACGGTTCGTCCTAAATTATATATTGCCTGTGGTATTTCCGGACAGATTCAGCATACGGCCGGAATGGAAGAGTCTTCAATGGTGGTGGCCATCAATAACGATCCTACGGCACCGATAAATAAAATTGCAGACTATGTGATAACAGGTGATGTGATGGAAATTATACCCAGGCTTATAAAAGCTTATAAGAAAAATACCAAATAGTTTTAAGGTAAATTCCTTAGATAGGATTTTTACCTTATCAGTTTTGGATAAGTGTTTGACCAATAAAAGAGAAAAAATGGCTAATTTTTTTACAGATAATCCGGATCTTAAATTTCATCTGACACACCCGTTGATGAAAAAGATCGTTGCCCTTAAAGAGAATAATTTTGAGGATAAGGACAAATTTGACTATGCACCCATCGACTTTGAGGATGCCATGGACAGTTACGAGAAAGTCCTCGAAATAGTGGGCGAAATATGTGGAGATATTGTGGCACCCAATGCCGAAGGGGTGGACGCGGAAGGACCTAAAATTGTGAATAATGAAGTGGTTTATGCCAGTGGCACGCAAAAAAATCTGGATGCTTTGGTGAAAGCGGGCCTTATGGGTATTACTCTACCCAGAAAATATGAAGGTCTTAACTTCCCCATTGTGCCCTATATCATGGCCGCTGATTTGGTCTCTCGTGCCGATGCCGGTTTTGTTAATATTTGGGGGTTACAGGATTGTGCCGAAACCATTAACGAATTTGCCGACGAGGATCAGAAAATGCGGTATCTACCCCGCATATCTCGAGGTGAGACTGCTGCGATGGATCTTACCGAACCTGATGCAGGTTCAGACCTTCAAGCCGTACAACTAAAAGCCTCCTTTAATGAAAAGGATGGCAAATGGTATCTTAATGGTGTGAAACGTTTTATCACCAACGGAGATGGAAATATTTCCCTGGTGCTAGCCCGCTCAGAACCAGGAACCTCGGATGGGAGAGGGTTGTCCATGTTTATTTACGACCGTAACCATAAAGCTGTAAAAATTCGTCGTATCGAAAATAAAATGGGCATTAAAGGTTCTCCTACCTGCGAATTGGTGTTCCAGAATGCCCCGGCCGAACTGGTTGGAAATCGTAAAATGGGGCTTATCAAATATGTGATGGCACTGATGAATGGTGCCCGACTTGGCATTGGTGCTCAGTCGGTGGGTATCAGTGAAGCAGCCTATCGGGAAGCATTGGCATATGCCATGGACCGTCAGCAGTTTAGTAAGCCCATTATCAAATTTCCTGCGGTTTACGAAATGTTGGCTACGATGAAGGCCAAATTGGATGCATCCAGGACGCTGCTGTATGAAACCAGCCGTTTTGTTGATGTGTATAAAGCTTATATGCATCTGTCAGAAAAACGTTCTTTGACAAAAGAAGAACGGCAAGATATGAAGTATTATCAGCGTTTGGCTGATTTCTTTACACCTTTACTGAAAGGGATGAGCAGTGAGTATTGTAATCAGCTGGCTTATGATGCATTGCAAATTCATGGTGGTAGTGGGTTTATGAAAGACTATCCTATTGAACGAATCTATCGCGATGCACGGATTACCACCATCTATGAGGGAACCACACAGCTGCAGGTCGTGGCCGCTATTCGAGGCGTGACCACCGATGGTTATTTGAAACGAATCAGGGAATATGAGGCCATGCCATTACGTCCCGAACTTCATGGATTCCGTCGCACCTTGATAGGAATGACCGAAGAGTATGAGCGCGCGGTGAGAAGTGTTGTGGAGGTTAAGGATAATGAATATCTTGATTTTCATGCCCGCCGTCTGGTTGAAATGGCGGGACATATCATTATGGGATATTTGTTGCTGCTTGATACTGAAAGGGACGAGAAATTCAGAAATTCCACAGAAATATTTATTCGTTTGGGAAGGGCTGAAAATAAAGCCAGAGCTGAGTTTATAGCCAATTCATCGCTCAATGACCTTGGATACTTCAAGCAAATTCAGGAAGCATAATAGGTTATTGGAAATATATAGAAATGCAGGCCATCTTTACGGATGGTCTGCATTTTTTTTGGAGTAGGGTTGATTATTATTGGTTAATCCATTCTTTAAACCTTTTTGCTTTTTCGCGGCTTACTACGATCTTTTCCGGACTGGCCGGTTTGGTTTTTACTACCAGTTTTCCGTTAAACCATTTTTCCACCTTATGAATGGCTTCAATGTTTAGGATATACTGTCGGTTAACCCTGAAAAAGAACCGGGGGTTAAGTTCCTTATCCAACCTGTCTAATGTGAAGTCAACAATGTGATTATGACGATCAAAAGTATACGCTGTAGTGATTTTGTTGGCGCTGTTGAACCAAGCCACCTGGTCAATATCAATTTTTTGAAATCCGTCGCGAATATTAACCACTAACCGTGACCGGTAATTGTTGCCGCCCGAGGTGATGAGCCGGGCAATGGTCTGATAATCGGTTAGCATGGGGGGAGCGGGTGCTTGAGTTAGGATGCGTTCAAATTTGTTTATGGCTTCTTTCAGTTTATTTAGATTCACCGGCTTTAATAAATAATCAATGCTGTTGACTTTAAATGCCTGTATGGCATATTCATCATATGCGGTGGTGAAAATGACAAAACTTTTTATATCAATCTGTTTAAAAATATCGAAACAAATACCATCCGAAAGTTGGATGTCCATAAAAACCAAGTCGGGCTGCGGATTTAAGCTGAAGAATTCAAGGGTTTCGTCAATGCTTCCGGCCGTTCCTGCCAGTTTCCACTGAGGCCGTAATTCCCGAATCATATCCGTCAGCAATCGTCGGGTGGGTATTTCATCTTCAACAATTAATATGTTCATGATTGTAGGTTTTTATTCTGCATCAAAAAGCAGAGGCAGCTTAATGCAATAGTGATTTTCCGTTTTTTCGACTATTATATCTTCTCCTGTGAGCAATTTATAGCGTTGTGCAATATTGTCTAAGCCTGTTCCGGTAGACGAGACCGACCTTTTGGGTTGAAGATTGTTACATGTTTTTAACCATTTGCCATTTGAGATTTCTATATGGATAGTCAAAGGGCTTTTTTCTGAAGCTCGGTTATGCTTTATCGCATTTTCCAAAAGTAGTTGAAGAGAGAGTGGCGGAATATGGAAGTCCAAATAATGTTCGGGAATGTCAGTACGAACTACAAGTGTATTACCCATTCGTTTTTTATGCAGGAATATAAAATCGTATAAAAACTGCAACTCTTCCTGAAGCGGTACAGTGATGTCGTTTCTTTTTTGCAGGACATAACGGTATACTTCGGCCAATTTTTGTGTGAATTCAATGGCTTGCGCTGGATTGTAATGTATCTCAGATATAAGGGTGCTAAAACTATTGAAAAGAAAGTGCGGGTTGAGTTGGTTTTGCAAAACTCGGTAATCCGATTTTAATTTAGATTGTTTGAGTGCTTCCACTTCAAGAATAGATTTTCGCCAGTTTAAGAGAAAACTTTTAATGAAGAGTGAACTGTTGAAAATCAACACAAACAAAAAGCCAAAAATGATAGTCAAAAGGGCAGATTGCCGGAAAAAAGGTTCTTCATAGATATGATTGGGTAGCACTATAAAAGAGAAAATCACCAGACAGAAAGTCCATATAAAGCTCAAAATTAATTGCCTTTTGGCCCGGCGCGAGATGCTGAAAAACCATGGCGCTTTTTTATCCAGATAACGATTGATAACGATATTGCCTTCGCTGGCTAAATTAAATACCAAAATCGATAAGAAGAATGGGAATGGGGTCCTTAATGGATCCTGCTTTTTATCTCCAAACATTAAAAATACAAATGCGATAACTAAGAATCCTATGAGGGAGATGATTAAGAACCGCCATAGAGCAGGCCGGAAACCTTTGTCAATAATCGATTTTTCCGGTTTTTTAAATTCTTCAGGAATGGGCTCCCGTTCATTTTTGGTTATTGGTTGTTCGTGTGAGGTCAATATTCTTTGGTTTAATGGTGTTATCTTATGAATTCGATGGCTTCAATGAAAAAGTGAATTGTGGCTTCAAAATAGGTAAAAATCTGTTTTGATGGTGGCAACTTGCAAAAATTATAGAAATAGGGTCTGTTTAAGTGGTTAATCTTGATGGTGAGTTGGTTGTCATATGATTGTCTTTAGTTTTCATATTCGTGTTAATTTAGTTTCCCTACCGCCTTTAAATATTCTGTCTCCATCAGTTTTACAGCGGTTTGGGCATCAATATGATCACTTTGTGCCTGCTGCCATTGTGCTTGAGCTTCAAGTAAATTGACAAGGGGTTCCAGTCCTGCTTCAAATTGCTGATGACTGGTTTCCCAGTTTTCTGTAGCTTGTTTTAAGGCAGAAGAGGTTAGTTCCCATCGTTTAATGGCGTCTTCTAGGTTGAACTTTGCTTGTGCTATTTCTAATTGAAGAAGTTTTTCGACCTCTTCCAGTTGCAGTTGGACAGCCTTCTGTTCCAGTTTTGCCTTTGATAGTTTGTTTCTTTCTTCAAACCATTTGAAAACGGGTATTTTAACAGATGCCAATGCAATGAATGACATTTCATCAGTGGCCTGTCCATTAAACTCAAGACCTGAAAAATAGTGATAACCTGCAGAGATACCTAGTTGGGGTAACATCCCTGCTCGGGCCATTTTCGCTTCAAATTCTTTAACCTCAATAGTTTTATGAAGCATTTTAAGTTCCGGTCGTTCATGGGGATCGAAATTTTCCTTGTCGGGTAAAAACAAGTTGGAAAGTGAATCTGTTTGGATTCTCGGAATCGCAATGTCTGCTTTCAAAGGAAGTCCAATGATTCTGCAAAGATTCATTTTGGCAAGGGTCTCTCCGTTTTGCGCTTTTTGAACCATGAGAATAGCCTCATTTCTTTTTACCAGCACTTTAAGAAGATCGTTTTTCGTTGCCATGCCTTCATCCATTGCATCTTGAAGGTCTGAAACTAGAGAGTCGAGCAGTATTTTATAACGTATTGCTGATTTTTTTTTGGCTTTTATTGATACCAGTTGAAAGAATGCCTGATCGGTCTGTGCCAGAACTTCTGCTCTGTTTTTTTCAATTTGTAAATCAGCTATTTTGATGCCTGTTTTAGCCATTCTATTTGCAGCCCTAATTTTTCCCCCAGCATATATGGGTTGCTGCAATTCAATCCCTGCCATTGAGATACCTTTCATATCCAAATTGATATTTATATCGGGCAAGAAAGCATACATATTAAATATGGGATTGTTGTCCACCCCTATAATTGGGGTCCCATCTACATTGGTCGCGATATTGGGATCAGGTATTCCATCGCCATTGGAATCGGGCAGATAGGTGGGTAAGTAACCTCCATCCAATGAGTATTCCAAGGCATCAGGTTTGTAAAAATAGGATCCCGATGCTTCAATTTTAGGGAAGAAACCGGATTTTGCTATTTTTTGAACCAATTTGGCTTGATTGTATTGATTCTGGGATAATTGGATCGTTTTTGAATAATCCAGAGCCATTTCACGACATTGTTGACGATTCAGTGTTACCTGTGCCCCGGCAGATACAATGGCGGAAAATAGTATAAAGTATAGTATGACCTGCTTCATTGTTTTAACCTTTTTTTTGTTTGCTTGCTTGTTTACTTAAAGGATGGATAACATGGAAAAATATGGCGTATAAAACAGGTACCATCATGAGGGTTATAAGGCTTCCAATTAACAACCCTGACATCATGGTGACCGCCATTGAACCAAACATATCATCGTTGATGAGAGGTATCATCCCCATGATGGTAGTGAGTGAAGCCATCATTACAGGTCGCAATCGGGAGGTGGAAGCATCCATCAAAGCAATAAAAGGTGCTTTTTTTTGATTGAGCTGTAGCATTACTTCGTCCAGCAGTACCACTCCGTTTTTTATCATCATTCCCATAAGTCCCAGGGCCCCCACAATAGCGACGAATCCAAACTCTTTGCCTGTCAGAAGCATTCCCATGACAATTCCGATAAAAGCCAGTGGCAGGCTGAGAATGATGATCAGGGGTTTCTTGTAATCGTTAAAGAGGGCTAATAGCACAGCAATCATCAGCACGATGGCAAGGGGAAGATACATGAATAGGTATTGTTGCGATTCGGAACTGGCCTGGAATTCACCCTGCCACTCCAGCTTATACCCTTCCGGCAGTTGAATGGACTCGATTTTGTCTTTGATACGACTCCTGACATCATCGGCGGTGAGTCCCGGTGCTGGGTTACATTGGGCTTTGATAGCCCTTTGACCGTTGAATCGACGTACGACAGGCTCTTCCCATGCCACATCAATGCTTTTTACTGCCTGATTCATTGGAATTGCACCAAAGGTTGACTCCAAGATATCCCGGTATGAGGTGATTCCCATAAACACTTCATTCATAGATTTTGGATCCAGACTACTCATGGAAGGAAGAGTACTAAAGGCCGGAGCTGTTTCCAGATTGTCTACTTGTTTTCCATTATTACCGATACTTTTTACATATATGGGAATGGCACGCGTTCCTTCATAAAAAGTGCCGATGGGAAGGCCTTCGGTGGCCGTCAGCAGTGACAACGCAATGTCTGGACGAGAGAGTCCAGCCCTTCGTGCCATCTCCTGATGGTATTGTGCCACCAAAACTTTAGATGCAGGTTCCCAGTTGTGGGTAACCAAAACGGCGCTCGGCTCCTCTTCCATAATAGTTTTTGCCTGTAGAGAAAGGTCTTTTAATACTGCCGGATCAGGACCTGTAAACATTACCTCAATGGGAAATTTCTTATACATCAGATTGTACCGTTTTACCCGCGCATAAGCCTGTGGATAATGATTGGTGAGGTACGATTGTATTTCCGGTATTTTTTCTTTTAGTTTTTTTTCGTCGGAGAAATCAACGATGAGTTCCCCGTAGCTCATGGATGGCTCGGCGATGGAACGAACAAGGTTGTAGCGGGAAGGGGTGCCCCCAATGCTGGTAGTAACATTGATTATTTCGGGCTGTGAGAGAAGATACTTTTCTATTTTTGACAAATCCTTATCTACTGTTTCAATTCGTGTTCCGGCTGGCATTTGGTATTCAATATATAGTTGGTTGTAGCTTAGATCAGGGAAAAAGGTTTGAGGTATAAGCGGGAATAACAAGGCACTAGCAAGCATTAATATAGATACAATGATGATGGCTAAAGCCTTGTGATAAAGAAGGTAGCTTAATGATTTCCTATGAAGGAGATATATTTTCCCGCTGTAAGGTTTTTTATCGTTTTCTCTTGATTTTTGGATGTGGTTGAATTGTTTGTTGGCCATTAGAGGTGCCTGCGTCAAAGCCAGAATCCAACTCAACAACAAAGATACAGCAAGCACAATAAATAGGTCTCGAACGTATTCGCCTGAAGTGTCGGGAGAGAGGAATATGGGTAGAAAGGCAAATATGGCAATTAGTGTGGCACCAAGCAATGGCCATGCCGTTTTCCGGGCAGTATTGACCAGCGCTTTTTTCTTTTCTATGCCGTTTTGCAAGTCAATGAGTATTCCATCAATAATAACGATGGCATTGTCGACCAACATTCCCATGGCAACAATCAGGGATGCCAGTGAAACTCGCTGGAGGGTGCCGTTAAAAAGTTTGAGTACCACGAATGAGCCGAGGATGGTGAGCAGCAGAACACAGCCAATGATGTAGCCGCTTCTCCAGCCCATGGCGATCATAAGGATGATTACAACAATTGCTACCGATTGTGCCAAATTAAACATGAAGGTGGAAATAGCAGCTTCAACTTTTTCGGGTTGAAAAAATACTTTTTTGAAATCGATGCCTTGGGGAATACGTTGATTTTTTAAATATGATAGTTTTTCGTCAACTGTTTTTCCCAGTGCGATGATGTTTTTCCCCGATTGCATGGCAATGGAAATACCTAAAGCGGTATGGGTATTAAAACGCATGGCTTCTCGATAGGGGGCAGCAAGAGTTTTTTCCACCTCGGCGATGTCTCCAAGCTTTACCTGATCGTTTTCGTGACCTTGAATAATGAGATTGCGGATATCGTCCAAATCATGGAAATCTTCGCTTACGTCTATTCTGATGCGTTCATCACCGGCATTAAAATAGCCGGCATAAACTACTTTATTTTGATCATTAAGCGTTTTCAATACTTCGACTGGGTGGATCCCCAAATTAGCCATCCTGTCTTGCTTTATTTTGATATTAATGCGTGGTGGGCGATCCCCATAGATTTCAACGCGTTTGACGTCAGGTAAATTCTCCAATTCTTTTTTTACCAGCATGGCATACTGGTGCATCTCTTCGTAAGAGAAACCGTCAGAGGTTAAGGCATAAAACAAACCGTAGACATCACCAAAATCATCTACAACAATGGGTGTTTGTGCCCCTGATGGAAGGTCGGAAACGGCTTTGGTAACCTTTCTTCTAAGGATGTCCCATTTCTGTTCAATTTCATCAGGGTTTACAGTCGGATCCAATTCAACCGTAATCTCTGAATAGTCTGATTCGGATCGGGACTCAATTTGTTTTATGTCCCCCATTGTATCAATTGCTTTTTCCAGAACATCGGTTACTTCCATTTCTACCTCATGTGCTGAGGCGCCGGGGTACACTGTTACAACCAGTGCTTGCTTTACTTTTATTTCAGGATCTTCCAGTTTGCTCATCGATTGAAAGGAGAGTATTCCACCTATGGCAAGTACAATGAGGAAAAAATAAAACAAGGTTTTATGTCTAAAAGCAAATTCCGTCATGGTTGATTGCTGGTTAATTTTAATTGTTTAATGTTCAATTTTGAGCGGTATATAAATCCTAGGGTTGAGAAGTTCTGTCAGGGTGAAGCAGCATATCAAAGTTTTTGTAAGATTTTTCCCGACATGGACAGTAGGAATGAAAACTTAGACCATGTTATTTTGAATACTATTTATAATAAATTTCCAATATTACTTTTGGACGGAGGTTTTAACTCTCTAATTTTATCCCCTTCACGCAGAGAATGAACTCCTTTGCTTACTATTATATCGTTTGGAATTAGCGGAGAGTTAATGATTGCATTTCCTTTGTTATCAATTCGATGGATGTTAACCGGGACAGCTTTGATCGTATAATTGGTGGTATCCACTTTCCAAATATGTGCTTTCCCATTTTTTCTAAACACAGCAGTTGATGGAACTGAAAAGTAATCTCCCTGATCCGATTTGTAGTGGATGATCACCCTGACACTCATTCCGGGAAGCAAATTCTTATCAGAAGATTCAGATAATTGAAAGTAAGCAGGATATAAACCGTTTACATTGCTTTGAGCCACCATCCCTTTTAGCGTTAAAGGCCATTCTTGTTCCGGATGGTGGATGTTTTGGCAGGTAAAGGTTATAAAACTTTCTTTTTTTAGGTAGTCCTCGGCCGGCAGATGAACAATTATTTCAAGCTTTTTGGTATCTGATAGGGAAACGATAGGCATGCCTGCATCAACCGTCTCCCCTTCTTCAAAGAATACTTTCGTAATGGTACCGGAAAAAGGAGCTGTTAATTTCGTGTCGGTTAGAGAATTCTTGTGGGATTTATATAATGCCGTGATTTGTTTAAGGCCTGAGACTGCTTTGTCATAGTCATTATCGGAGACTTTTCCCTTTTTGTAGAGCGCAGTAATTCTTTCCACTTCAGCTTTAACTTCCTGATATTTTGCTTCTGTTCCTTTTAGTTGTAGTTCATAATCTCGTGGATCCAGTTGAGCAATCAAATCACCTTTTTTGACGAAATCACCTTCATCTACCAATACTTTAATAATGGGGCCAGCAACTCTGAAGGATAGCCTTATATCGGAAGACGTTTTTATTCGTGCCGGATAACTTTTGGTCAAAAAATTGTGGTGGTGTGTTACTCGATCTGTTTTTGCAACCGGTACCGAAGATCGCTGTTCTAAACTCTTCCCTGAACAGGCAGTTACTGTGAGAATTACAAAAAACAGTAAAAATTTGGATGAAATGATAATTCTGTTCATTGTTCTGCTCTAATTAAAAGTTGCACGAGCCAACCAATCGCTCCTGGTTTTCGTTAAATATTCTTTTGAAAATGTGTGGAAATCCTTTTTGGTTGTTTTGAGTTTATCTTTCTGTTAGACCGAAGATTAAAATGATTTCAATTCGTAAAGATATGGTTGCAGAGATTGAAGATATAAAAACAATTGCTGAAGCACAATAATTGGTTTCTGAAGTGTAGTGGAACTATTGTTGAAGCCACAGGGGTGGAGAGGAGGAAGGATAAGCCGGAATGGCTGTTGTCTATTTCGGCAACAACCCCTTATAAGCTTGACTACCGATCGCTCTATAAGGGGTTGTGAAATTGTGCAATTCTTTAATTTGTCTTTGGGTTATTGATATATCTCAGATCGTTTGTAAAATCCGCTTTCAATTAAAACTTCATCGATATTTTCCCGGGTAACTGGAATAGAACTGATTTGAACAGTCGGGACATCTTTGTAACCATTATTCACGTAAGCAATGTCATATTTCTCATTCAGGTTCTCTTCGTTAACGATATCGATGGCAACTTCAGCAGCTTTATAGGCGATTTCTTTTAAGGGGTGATAAAGGGTAATATGCTGGGTTCCTTCAATGATTTTTCTGCATGATTCGAGTTGAGCATCCTGTCCGGTAATGATGACTTGCCCATCCAGGCCATATTTTTTCAATACATTAATACAACTGACAGACATTCCGTCAAAACAAGAAATAACAGCATCAATGGATTGGGGATAAGAAGATAAAAGTTGATCCAGTTCAAATGCTGCATGATCAGGATTCCAATTCTCAATATAAGTTTTATACAATACATTAATATTCCCTGATTCGATGTGCGGTTTTAGGGTTTTATCAATTGATGCCATTAATTCAACTGCATTTCGGTCAAATCGGTCTCCCCCAAGAATGACATAATTCCCCTTAGGCCTTTGTTTTACCACATAACCGGCCATGTCTTTTCCCAATTGCTCATTATTGCCGGAAATATAAACATCCAGATCACAATTTAAAATTAACCGATTGTAGGCCAATACAGGAATATCTCTTGCTTTGGCTTCTTTGACGATATTCTCGGCCGTATTGACATTTACGGCAATAAGTGCAAGAAGATCGATGCCCTGATCCATCATCTTGATCGCATTGTCATACTGGAGTGCATCATTGTCATTGGCATGGTCTACGATTACACCTGCTCCAAGTGCTTCTGCGCGTTCTTTAAAAAATTTGCTCTCTTTATTAAATCGGATGGTTACATCAGAACTATACAGAAATCCAATTTTTATTTGTTCCTTTTTTTCGCAACCAGAAAGGATAACAATAAGTATAAAGACAAAAAAAGTAATTGTTGTAATTCTTTTCATCGTTCTAACTTGTTTAGACTTTTTATTTACCAACTGTGAAATATACTAATTGAAATGGACATGACATGCTTTATCATTTAAAAAATATAATTTAGAACTGTCATCCAAACTTCATTCGGTTAGTGATATATTTTATTTTTATCGAATGAAACGAGCATGGTCAATTTAAATGACCACACATGGGCATGTATAAAACTATTGTTATGTGAGTTCCATTAGACCAATGTTTTAAGTAAATCATATGCTAATGAAAACAATTCAAAGATAGCTACATTACGTTTTTTTTAGCGCTTTGTTTTGAAATGAATGATATTTTTTTAAACTTTTGAAACGCATTTTAAATTACTTCTGCTTGAAGAAAATTTGAGATACGTTGATAGTAATATAATATATAAGAACATATTATGAATTGGAAAGACCTGCAAATTAGCACGAAAATTAGAGGGAGTCTAGCAGCTGTATTATTGCTCACATTGATGATGGGTGGTTTTACTCTATACAATTTAATTGGTGTCGGAAAGGGGGTGAAGGATCTGTCGGAAAAGTATATTCCCACCGTGAACGAGACGAGTTTAATTGATCAAAATTGGCGAAAATTGACAGAAATGAACCGCTCATTTGATTTTTCGTCTATTCCCTACTTTGATGTTGTTTTTGAACGGTACTATGATCAGATAGAGTTAGCCCTTAGTGGTTTAATTGAGATTGAAGAGGATTCCGGAAGAATTGAAGATTTAGGAATGTTGAAAGAGGCATTGGAAGATTATTCATCCAAATATGGCGAATACAAAGCTTATCAATCCAAAGCATCAGAATATCGAAGTCAATTACGGGCGGCGGGTGAAGCATTAGTTTTGGCAGGTGAAGATTATGGAGGAAATTTATCTTATCAGAGGCTGATAAGAACAGCCTTGGGAATCTGGGGAAGGATTCAGGCTAAAGATTTTGGGCGTGAAGCGACTGCTTTAAACAGTGAACTGGAGGATTTGAACGTCCATGCCAATAAAATTTCGTCCATTTATCTGCCGCAATCTTTGAAAGAGTCACTTGAGTCTTTTTATTCTGTGGCAAAATCCTTTATTGAGAGCTATCAGAAAGCCCGTATTGCAGAAGTACAACGTTTTGAAAAAGCCAAACACATCATGTGGGAGGTTCGTTCTATTACCGACATGGGACAGGGGGATATCTTGGAAATGGGAAATCAAAGTGCTCGGATTGTGGACAAGGTGCAGCGGTTAATAATTTTTGCGCTTATCATTTTGTTGTTGTTAGGTCTGGCACTGGCCATTTATCTTCCTGCATCGATTGCTAACCCCATATTAGAAGGAATTGGGTTGGCAGAAAAAGTATCTTCGGGAAATCTTTCTGTCCGTTTTGATACCCAACGAAAGGATGAAGTCGGGCGATTAAGCATTGCACTGGACAATATGGTTAAAAATTTAAGAACCGTTATTGCAGATATTCGGGCAGGAGCCAAGGAGATGGTTGATGCGAGCTCCAGTTTGATGAAAGAATCATCTGAATTGGCGGAGGGTGCCAGTGAACAAGCTTCCGCCGCAGAGGAGGTTTCTTCTTCAATGGAAGAGATGTATGCCAACATTCAACAGAACAGTGATAATGCCAAACAAACAGAAGGTATAGCCCAAAAAGCCGCAAAAGATATGAGTGTAAGCAATAATATCTCGGAAAAAGCGGCCGAGTATCTGGAGGAAATCACTTCTAAGATATCTGTGATTGGTGATATTGCGTTTCAAACAAATATCTTGGCGTTGAATGCGGCGGTAGAAGCCGCCAGAGCAGGTGTTGAAGGTCGTGGATTTGCCGTTGTGGCTGCAGAAGTTAGAAAATTGGCAGAAAGGAGTCAGCAAGCTGCCAATGAAATTAACAATGTCTCATCTAAAACCATTTCTTCTTCGAGAGATGCCCGCGAAATGTTATTGGAATTAACCCCGGAAATTGAAAAAACGGCAGGCCTGATTCAAGAAATTTCGGTGGCTTCTCTTGAGCAGCTAACAGGTGTTGAGCAAATCAATAATGCCTTGCAACAACTGAATCAGGTTACCCAACGAAATGCTGCTAATTCGGAAGAAATCAGTTCTGCTGCGCAAAGAATTGATAAATTGTCTGAGCGACTTGAAAAAGCCATTTCAGTTTTTAGGTTTGAAGATGCCGACAGCGTCGGTGTTTCCGAAGAAAATAAAAAAGCAAATCGTCCTTCTGGTAGTTTCGGTAATTCGGAAGGGGAACCAAGCAGTAGTAAATGGTCCGGGAAAGATAATTCGTCCGACCAAACTCAGGATCATTGGGATAGCAGCAAGTTTGACCGAAATAAATTTTCTGATGAAGACGGTGACTATGAGCGATTTTAGAAAGGATTAATGATCGAATCAATTGTATAAAAAAGATCCGAAAACCGGGAGTTAGGTTTTCGGATCTTTTTTGCATTTAATGGATTGTCCGATTTATTTTTTTTATTCTTCAGATTTTTCCGGTGGTGTTTGTTTCTTGGGGGCTACCGACTGTTGTTTTTGTTTCTTTAATTCAGGATATTCAATTCGGGCGTGATAGATATTTTTCAATTTTTGTTTGAAAACTTCTTTTACCTGAGTGATTTCCCTGAAAGTAATCGGCGCATTGACAAATTGATTTTCATCGATCTGATTATTGATGATATTTTCAACCACTTTATCAATTTCTTCGTCGGAGTAGGTTTTTAGGCTTCGGGAGGCAGCCTCGACAGCATCTGCCATCATTAATATAGCAGTTTCTTTGGTAAAGGGTGTCGGCCCGGGATAGGTGAACTTGGTCTCATCGGGTTCCATACCGGGATGTTCGTTTTTGTATGAATTATAGAAAAACCGTGCCTTGGTGGTCCCTTGATGAGTTCTGATAAAGTCAATAATCTGCTCCGGCAGTTTATGTTTGCGGGCTATTTTTACCCCATTTTCAATGTGCTGAATTATGGCCTGAGCACTTTTTTCAAAGTCTAGATTGGTATGCGGATTGAATCCCGAATTTTGATTCTCGGTGAAGAATATGGGGGAAACAATTTTCCCTATGTCATGGTACATGGCACCTGCCCGCACCAGAAGAGGATTGCCTCCAATTATGTAAACTGCTTCCTGTGCCAGATTTCCCACTTGAAGTGAATGTTGAAAGGATCCCGGAGCTTTTTCCGCCAGTTTTCGCAGCAACGGATGATTCGTGTCTGATAATTCAACCAATGTGACATCCGAAACAAATCCAAATACCTTTTCAAATATGTAAATAAGCGGGTAAACCAGTAGTATCAATCCGCCATTGATTAAAAACTGGCCATACAGAGAAAGGTTAATATTCCGAAGGTCTCCTTCCTGCAAAATAGCTAGAGCACTGTAAAAAGCAGAATAGGCAAGGACTATAAATATGGAAGATCGGACCAACTGTTCGCGTCGTACCATTCTGAACAAACTGAAGATGGCAACCAGACCTATTGGTACTTGCATATATACAAATTCAAAACTGTTGCGTGTAAAAAAAGCAGCCATTAAAATGGTGATTACATGCATGAAAAAGGCCAGACGGGAATCAAAAAATGTTCGGATAATAATGGGGAGAATGGCAAAAGGAATAATATAAAGCGGGAAAAATTCAAAAAGGCGTGAAAGACTGGCCAATAGTAAAATACTTATAACCATTAAAAGGATGAAAATAACTGAGGATAGGTTGTTAAATACATCTCTCCTAAAGAATGAAAGAAACAGATAAATCATGGTAAAAAACAGGAAGGATAATAGGGCTTGTCCCAGCAAAATAAAGTAATGACCGCTTCCTCCGCCAAGTGCAACTTCATATTCTTTCTTAAGAGAATCCAATATTTTGACCGTTTTCTCATTTATTATTTCTCCGGTATCCACAATTTTTTGACCGGATAATACCACCCCGCTGGTTAAACTGATGTTTTTGATGATGGCTTCTTGTTCACGACTGGTTCTTCCTTTGTCGAAAATGACATTGGGTGTCAGGTATTTATTGATCTGAAGGTCGGATATAAGATTATCCAAGCGACTTTGTTCCACGTTGGAGGATTCGCTTAATTGTTGGACCAATTGGGTGGAAATTTGCTGATAGGCGCTCAAATAGTTGTGAAATTCACTTAATCCGGAAGGTTCGGCAAAATTGTTTTTTACTATCATAAACTCAAATGATCCTTCCACATCTTCATAAGCATCGGGCAGTTGCACCAGACCACGGGAATAGACCGTTTCCAGTTGGCTTCTCAATGTGTTTTTTAAAACAAACCATAGCGTTGAATCGCTCCTTTTGGCCTGCTCATTCAAAAAAGGATAATTTTGAGTGAGCTGACTTCTCCTGTTTTCCACATCCAATAGGGTGCGGTCTATTTGGTCTGATTTCTTCAGGGTGTCGAAAACAAAGTAGGGGCGAAAATTGGCCATTAAGCTGTCACGTTCTTTTTGTAACTCCTGCTGACTTTTATAAATGGGAAAGTCAAAAGGAGCAATCATCATTTCATGTTTCCAAGGTTTTCCTTTTGAATACTCATAAGGGAATTTACCCTCGCGAGGAAGAATATAGACAACAATAACAATTGCCGCCAGAAACATCACGATCCGATATATGGAAACTGAATGTACTTTTAATGTGGAAATTATATTGCTCATTTTGGACGTATTTTTAATAGAATTCAAAGCACTAATATACTACTTATGAACGTTATATTTTCTCTCTAAGTTAATGATGGGATCCGGAATCGGGTTTAATGGGTTGATTCCCTGTTTTATGATTTTGGACGTTTGGGGAACTTTGCGGTTTAAAAAGGGTGAAAATTCTGTCATTGATTTTGCTTCCCATTTTTATAATCTCTTAAACCCTGTGAAATAATCCATTGGTGTTAATTGTAGGGAAATTTAATCTTATCTCTGATTTTGGTTTGCTTTTTGATTAGTATAGGCATAATTTATTAGTGTTGTAAATTGTATTATATGCCACAATCAATTTGTACTTATGGATTTATCCCAGTTCGCACTGAACCGTCGGAATCATCCCAAATGGAGACGCAGATTCTGTTTGGTGAAAGCTTTGAGATTTTGGAGCGCCGTGATAAATGGGCACTTGTAAAATTAAATTATGACGGATATACCGGTTGGATTGATGAAAAACTAATTGATCTTCTGGATGATAGGGATGTGGATTTGTGGGAAAAATCCGATGGTTTTATTGTAAAAAGACCTTTTGTGAAAGTGGTTAGAGAGGCTGATTCTACCGTTCAGTTTCTTTCGGCCGGAAGCAAAGTGGTATTTAATGGTGAGGATAGGAACGTCATTAAAATCGGGCAGAAGGAGTTTTACTGGCAGGGAATTGTTGCCAATGAAAAGGTGGATGTGGAAGAAGTGGCTCGAGGCTTCCTGAATGCACCTTATTTGTGGGGTGGCAAAACTTTCTATGGCATTGACTGCAGTGGTATGGTGCAGGTGGTCTATAAAACAGCCGGTGTTTTGATGCCGAGGAATGCTTCGCAGCAGATAGAAAAGGGACAAGTTGTCAGTTACGTGGAAGAAGCAAAATCCGGTGACTTGGCTTTTTTCGACAACGAAAACGGCGATATTATTCACGTGGGCATTTGTTTGGGCCAAGGCCGACTGCTGCATGCCAGCGGATCTGTCAGAATTGATGTTCTGGATCATCAGGGAATATACAATAAGGAGTTAAGAAAATATACCCACCATCTGAGGGTTATTAAACGTGTTTTATAATACTTGATATGTGAACACTTTCAGCTGTTTGTGTGAAGAAAAATCGTCTTTCGGAGTCCTTCATTATTCAAACCGAAAGTGTTGCCGAAAGGAAAACCACTTTTTAAGATAGTGGAATTTCTTTCTGGTAAGATGTGCTAAGAATTTACTGAGCAACGTTGAACTTCCTTTTTGGGGGGATGTGTATTTATATAATCAAAGAAAACATGACAACCGGTAAGTTTTGCTACGAATATCCACGACCTGCCGTAACGGCAGATGTTGTAGTACTGGCAGGTGCTCGAAGAGAAAATCTGAAAATTTTGCTTATTAAACGACGATATCCTCCCTTTAAAGATATGTGGGCCTTGCCGGGTGGTTTTGTGGATAAGGATGAAGATCTGGAAGTCGCCGCGCATCGCGAGTTGGAAGAGGAGACCGGTCTCAAAGGGGTAAATTTAAGGCAGATAGGAGCTTTTGGCAAACCGTTTCGTGATCCACGCCATCATACCATTACCGTTGCTTATCTTGCCTCCTTGGAACATCCTGCCGCTGTTCAGGGGGATGATGATGCACAGGATGCTTCATGGTTTCCCATTGATGGTTTGCCGCCGCTGGCCTTTGATCATGAAACCATAATTGGAGATGGGTTGAGAATGTGGGAAAATCAATAACGATTGCATAACAGTGCCATCCGTATAAAGTTTAGTTGAGTTAATGGCCGGATGGAACTCGCATGATCATGATTTATACCTCTTCTTTTGTGACAATCTCTCATATCCATGCTGAAAAAAATGAATTTTAATAAAATTCCCTTCTGGCTTCTGCCTGTGTACTATATATTCTTGTTGTGCCACCTTAGTTGATCATGCTCGTTTCATTCAATAATAAGGCGGCTTCAGGGCCTTTGTTGAATAGCAAATCTAAAATGCTGAGGTTGGGGACAAAACCGAAGCGGTCATCAAAAACCTGTTTATAAGGAATCGTTGGAACGAACAGGGCTGCTTTTTCCACAGGCTTTTTGGGATGAATAGCCTCCCTTAGATCTCGAATATTGTTTCCTGGTTCTTTTTCATATTGAGAAGTGGTTTCAATGGGAGTGTCAATATCCAGTATCTGGCAAATTAAATGAGTAATCTTGAGATTAAGATCCAGTAAATACGTGTGCTTATCAAAGAATAGGGGTTCAAAGTCGTCCCGGTAAAATTGAAAAAATGGGGACGAGTTGTAGGCCGATACGATCGACTTCCAATGATTGGCTTGCCAATTGGTGTGATAGGCAATTTTTACATCTTTATCTTTTGTTTTGATGTTCTTTCCTTTTTCTATCGGAATAGACAATGTTAATGGCCCATTGGCGCCCAGTATTTTATATCGGTTTCGATAGGTTTGTCGCTGATAATTGGAATGTTTTTCTATAATGGCTTTTTCTGCTTTGCTGATGAGCACAAAATAAGGAACAGGCCCGAAACAGGCCTGTGATAATAATAGCTGTTTGATCATATCAAAGAACAAGTTTCTAAAGAGAATGATTACGATCCTAAAGGTCTTGGTCGTTGGCGACGGTAGGTTGAGCTTTTGTTGTTTGATTTGTTTTCAGTGCAGATTTATCTTTTTCTTTTTCCATTTTAAGATGCTTCCGATTTCTTCGGTATGAAAAAAAGACGCCTGCTATTAAGCCCAACAAAAAAGCAACAATCAGCAAGATTGAAAGTGATAAGTGGGTTTTCCAGACCATAAACTGGAAGCCTACTTCCTGCGCGTTTTGAACAGAAAACA
This sequence comes from Thermophagus sp. OGC60D27, assembly GCF_052400625.1. NCBI lineage: Bacteria > Pseudomonadati > Bacteroidota > Bacteroidia > Marinilabiliales > Marinilabiliaceae > Thermophagus > Thermophagus sp. OGC60D27. The sequence continues at coordinate 177,004 of NZ_JBQTGH010000009.1, read as the reverse complement.
AAACCAATAATAGGGCGATTATTATGAATCCCCATAACGAAAATGTGGTTTTTCCTCTCATGGTAAATGTGTTTTTAAATTCTATAATTACCTTTATTTAAGGAGAGCATCAATTTACAAACATTTCAGGGATTTTCCCAATAATATGGTTCTCAGGTAACAATCCCCAGAAACGACTGTCGAAGGAGTGAGGGCGATTGTCTCCCATGACCCAGTAATAATTTAATTTGAAACGATAATGGTTCTGTGCTTTCCCATTGATGAATATTCTTCCGTCCATAATCTGAAGATCATTTCCCTCATAAACACTTATGGCTCTTTTGTAAAGGTCGATGTTGGTTGGGGTAAGCCAAATGGTGTCTCCTTTGGAGGGTATTATTATCGGTCCCATAAAGTCTGTGTTCCAGCCTGTGGAGATATTAAATGGAAAAGTATAGGGATCGGGTAATTTTTTCTCAAGAAGAGCAGGATTAAAATTGACTTTTAAGTCATGAGAAAGATGGTTAAAGGTGCCAGTGGTCATTTCAACCACAATGCTATTGCGATATTGATAGTGATTGATAATGTTTTTGTTTTTAATTCGTTCCTGAAAAGAGTCTTTGGGCCCGGTCCATCTGAATTTTTTAATGATGGTTGGTGCCAAATCAAAAGTTTTATTGTTGATTAGCAAAATGCCATTGTTTATTTCCAGCGTATCACCCGGCAATGCCACCAGGCGTTTGACAAATCGAGGCCTTTCTCTTACACTGAGTGGTATGAGATTGCCCCAATTGCGGATTTTCCGAAGCCGGTCGAAATTATTAAAGTGCCTTTTCAGATAGTAGTAACTTTCATTGGGGCGGTTTTCCAGAATGGTATCTCCTTCAGGAAAGTTAAAAAGTATGATGTCTCCTCTTTTTAGTTTTTGTGTGCCCGCCATTCTGAAGTATTTGTCAGGCCATTCAGGGAATCTCCGAGGTCCCGGTATCAGTTTGTTGACAAGAATATAATCGCCGGAATGAATGGCTTTCTCCATGGAAGGAGATGGCACAGAAATAAATTCAAATACAAATCTGTATATCCCGATTCCAACAATAATTCCTGTCGAAAGTAGAAGAATTAACGATAATATCTGATAAATTCTGTGATGAGTATTTTTTATTTTTCGACGAAATGAATTCGTCTTGTCGCGATAAATCCATAAGGCCCAAATTAGTAATAATAGCAGGATGGGAGTTAAAAGTGTACGAAACCACCATCCTGCCGCTATTACTAAAAGTGACAATGAAATGTTTTTCAGAATGCTTGCCATTATTTTCCGGCATATTTAAAGAATCTGTTCCAACGGATATTTTTCGGAAACGATTTGTTTTTGTCTAATGAAAGCCAGACTAATAAGGGTTTTCCTACAATGTGGTCTTCGGGAACAAAGCCCCAATAGCGTGAATCCGCCGAATTGTGCCGGTTGTCACCCATCATAAAGTAATAGTCCATTTTAAAAGTGTAGGTGTCTGCGGCGGAACCATTGATGAAAATTTCCCCATCTTTTATTTCCAAGGTGTTTCCTTCATAATTTTTGATGATACGTTCGTAAAGAAGAATATTTTTTAAAGTTATATGGACGGTCTTTCCTCTTTGGGGAATAACGACCGGGCCAAAATTGTCTCGACTCCATTGGAAATATTTACTGTAAGGAAATACTTGCAATCTGGTGGTGTCGATCATTTCTTCGTTGATCGTAACATTTTTTATAAAAGGCATTTGTCTCACTTTTTCCAGCATGGAAGAAGTGAGCGGTAACGAGTAATAGGGGCCGGTTTGTCCCAAATATCGTTCGGGATCACTGATGTCAAGTCGTTCAAAAAAGTTCCGGTTAAGTGTGGTGCCATCGGTGAGTATATTGTAGTTATGCTGAACGCCTTCCGGTTCCTGAAACAAATCACCGTTGATGAACAATTGATTATGCCGAATTTCGAAGGTGTCGCCCGGCAGTGCTACGCATCGTTTTACATAGTTGTCACGCCGATCTACTGGTCTGTAAACCACTTTCCCAAAGTCTGCGGGATTTTCTTTTACATACTCTGCGCCTAAGGCACGCTCTTTCAAACGTAATTGGAATTCATCGAGACCTAATGTTGAATAGTTGTTGCGAATGGCCAGACTCTGGCCGATCTCCCTGATGATGTTGAAATAGGCCGGGTTGGGCCGCAGAAAGGCCACCGTATCGCCGGCAGGAAAGTTAAAAACAACAATGTCTCCCCTTTTCACCTGGCCAAAACCTTTTAGCCTTTTGTAATCCCAATAGGGCTTTTCCAAATACGATTTTGTATTGATAACAGGAAAGGTATTCTGAACCAATGGGAAGGAAAGTGGCGTATTCGGCATCCGCGGGCCATAACTCATTTTGCTGACAAAAAGGTGGTCGCCCACAAGAAGACTTTTCTCCAGCGATGAGGTGGGAATCTTGTAATTTTGGAAGAAGAATATGTTGATTAGATAGACGGCTATTAGTGCAAAAATAAGCGCATCAAGCCATTCTTTCCAGGCAGCTGGTTTGCTTCCGTCTTTGTTTTTTTTCCAGGCACCCCAAGGAATTATCTTCGAAATGTAAATGTCAAAGATGATCGGAAGACCGAGCAATATCCATAAGTTGCCGATCCATATCACCCATAATACAAATATCAGGGCAGCAATCCCGAATTTTATCCAGTTTGCTTTTTTAACGTTTTGAAAGTCAATCATTGCTTATAGGTTATTTTTCGTATAATAAACTCTTCTATTAATATCGCGGTTGTTCGAATTTTCTTGTTGGTTTTTCCAAATGGGGAAAAACCGTACGTTTCACAAAAGAATTAAGGCAAATATGGTTTGTTGTTCCTGTGAACCATGCCGGAAAACTAAATTGACAATGAATGCCGCTCTTTAATCCCCGCCGGTGCTACTGAAAACGGTTTTCGGAATAAGTTAAAACTTCAACATATCCTTCATGCCAAGGAAGCCTTTGTTTTTGGCGGCAAATTCCGCAGCAAGAACTGCGCCAAGGGCAAATCCTTTTCTTGATTTTGCACTGTGATGGATGGTAAGCTCATCAACATCAGATTCATACTTTATGGTATGTATTCCGGGAACATCACCTTCTCGAAGTGCATTAATCTTCAGTTGGGTCGCTTTTTCGGTTGCGTTGAGTTTCCATTCATTTTTCCGCTCCATGTTTTCAATGATGTCTTCGGCCAAAGTTATTGCGGTACCACTTGGTGCATCCAGTTTTTGGGTATGATGTACTTCGGTCATTTCCACCTCGTATTCGGGCCGATTGTTCATTATTTTAGCCAGATGCCGGTTTAGTTCAAACAGGATGTTAACGCCAATGCTGAAATTGGAGGCATAGAAAAATGTTTGGCCTTTTTCTTCACAAGCTTTTTTTATTTCCGGAAGTTTGTCGAGCCAACCGGTCGTCCCGGAAACTACCGGCTTTCCATATTTAAAACACTTTTGGTAGTTGGAATAAGCTACTTTGGGGGTGGTAAATTCAATGGCTACATCCGCTGTTTCAAAGCCGCCATCATCAAAGTTTTCGCCGGTTGCCATCGGGTCGATGCGGGCTACGATGTTATGTCCTCTGGATTGGGCTATTCTTTCTATCTCTTTTCCCATCTTGCCATATCCAATCAGTGCAATTTTCATGTTGTTTCAGGTTTAATTCTTATTGAAAATATTTTCGACAAATTTAATGTAAAAGTTCGACGACCTTGTGGAAATCAATCTGTTTCAATTGTTTTAGGCGTACCCCCTGATTTGACCGGTTTTCCCAATAGGTCGTTGCAAATATTAGTTTGCTAAAGAATGGAGCTACTTAAAAATTTGTCTGATTCACATTGTTTTTATTGGTGTATAAAAATTTGCTTTGCCGTAGCAAAGATAAAAAAACATTGGTTTTTAGAGAGGAAAATATTCAAGGTTGGTTGCCTCTGGGATTATTGAAGATGGTGATGATCGATAAAAGGGTGTTTGGCTGAAATTGGGGCGTTTTTTAGAGGTGGGGGAGTGAAAAATAGTCATAAATTTGGATTCCAGATGTTCATTAAAAAATGTCAGATGAAGAGATGGTAATAATTTTGTTGATAAGCTTTAATGGTTGAAGGCGGGTGAAGATGGGGGTGCAATGTGTTGATTTTAGGGAATTAATGTGTGCTTACCTTTATGCATTATAGAGAAGAATTAATGATCTTTTGGGTGTCGTATTTGTATGATCTCAAAGGAGTTTTTATCTTTCAGGAGGTAGGTGCATGGCTGCTTTAAAGGGTGCAGGATCAAAAATGCCGTTTTTACCCCCGGCGTTTTGCCAATGAATGGCTCCGGCTTCATGGTAAGGACGGAAGTTTCGGTTAATTTTGTTTTGATTTCATTTTGATTGATGCAGATATCGATTTTTTTTAGTCATCATTTCCTCAATGTGAATAATATTTATTTATGTCATGCAAAATAAAATAAAAGAGTATATGGATAATCCTGAAATGCTGGAGCAGCTTTACAGGACTGACAAGAAAACTTTTGAACATGCATTTTGGGAGGTTTATCCTGAGATTCAGGATCAAAAGATGATGATTTTTTGGAAAACACGGCTCGAACAAGAAAAGGTCATGTCCGGGGTGTTGAATTACAGGAAAAAGGATCTCTGGTTTTTAATTTTTAGTTGTTTGTCGGTGGGTTTTCTCATTAAAATTCCTGAAATATTTGGAATAAATGGTTCTGAACAATTGTTTTATCAGAAAAATTTTGGAATCGTTGTCTTTTTTGGTCTCACACTGTACAGCTTTTTGAGAAAGGAGCATATAAATCTCCGGGATTTGTTGATTTCTACTGCTGTTTTTATTGTTTCAGCGGTTTATATCAATAGGCTGCCTGATGCGTCACAAAGTCACTCCATAATGTTGGCCTGTTTTCATCTTCCGCTGATGTTATGGTGTCTTTATGGTTTGGTATTTATTGATTTCAACCTAAAAGATCTCCATTTACGGATCCAGTACATCCAATATAATGGCGATTTGGTTATTATGATGGGGATTATTCTGATAGCCGGAGTGTTTTTAACCGTCTTGACGATAGGGATGTTTTCGACCATAGAAATAGATATTCAGAAATTTTATACAGAAAATATTGTTCTTTTGGGAGTTGTTTCGGCTCCGGTGGTGGCCACTTTTATCGTTAAAAATTATCCAAATGTAACCAGTAAAATTGCCCCCATTATAGCTCGTATTTTCAGTCCTTTGGTGCTGATTACACTGGTGGTTTTTCTGGCGGTAGCTTTAATCACCGGGAAAGATCCATATAATGATCGGGATTTTTTGATTGTCTTCAATCTTTTACTATTGGTCGTGATGGGGTTGATCGTTTTTTCCATTACGGAATCCTCAGGTTATGAGCAGAGAGCGTTTCAATCTTTGATGTTATTCTTTCTGGCTGCCATTACCTTAGTTGTTGATATGATAGCTCTTACCGCAATTTTATACAGAATCGGTGAATTTGGTTTTACGCCTAACAGAACCGTTGTTTTGGGATCCAATCTCTTGGTTTTTGGAAACTTGTTAATGATAATGATTGATCTTTTCCAGGTTAATTTTCGACGCGGAGATATTGGAAGAATAGAGCTCACTCTTAGCAAATATTTGCCTCTTTATTTTGTCTGGACATTCGTTGTGGTATTCATTTTCCCCTTCCTTTTTGGGATGAAATAAGGGAGTCATTCACTTGAATCCGGTTCGGCGTTGCAATGAATGGAATACGTTGGTATCAATTTAAACCATTCTGAACCTTTGAAGACCGCAGCAGGGCGATTAAATTCAAGCAGGACGCCAAGAATTCAAGCAGGACGCCAAGAATTCAAGCAGGACGCCAAAAATTTAAGCAGGACGTCAAGAATTCAAGCAGGACATCAAGAATTTAAGCAGGACATCAAGAATTTAAGCAGGACATCAAGAATTTAAGCAGGGCGCTAAGAATTTAAGCAGGGCAGCAGGAATTTAGGCAGGGCAATAGAAATCCCAGCAGGGTAATACGTGATTCAGCGGGCAAGCCTCTTCTAAGACGGGAAAAAGTTACGGCCTAATGAAAAGTGAGAAATTCAATTACGGATATCCATTAAAAAAATGAGAACAGCAAATAGGAAAGGTCGTTTGTTTGTTGGAAACGCATCTCAATAATTTGTGAAATTATTATGGAAAAAAAACTAAAAGAGAAACGGGCTATTGTAACAGGTGGTGCTAAAGGAATCGGGAAAGCCATTGGCATCGCTTTGGAAGAGGCCGGAGCCAGGGTTTGGGTTATTGACAAGGATCAGGAGGCCTTGGATCACCTCCGGCAACATTACCCAAGGATGCACACTAGCTGTTTGGATTTGGCCGATGCTGAGGAGGTCATTAATTTTTTTAGTAATCTTGATGAGGCATGGCCGAAAATTGATATTCTGGTAAACAATGCCGGTCTTAGTCGTTTTATCCGCTTGACAGAAATTTCGATTGAAGAATGGGACTACATTCTTAACAGCAATCTTCGAGCGGCATTTGTTTGTGCACGGGAATTTGCCAAAAGACATCAACGTGGCAGTTATGGCCGCATCATTCAAATTGCTTCCACCCGTCATTTGATGTCTGAACCGGGAGGTGAAGCCTATAGTGCTTCGAAGGGAGGTCTGGTGTCTTTGACACATGCCCTAGCCAACTCTTTGTCCGGTACTGGTATTACTGCAAATTGTATTAGTCCGGGATGGATTCATACAGACGAAACTGAAGTGCTACGGGCTCATGATCATTCCCAACATTTGAGCGGTAGAGTAGGGAAACCTTCAGATATTGCTTCGTTGGTGATTTGGCTCTGCCATCCCGAAAATGATTTCGTGAATGCTGAAAATATCTATGTGGATGGGGGGATGACCCGTAAAATGATCTATGAGCCATAAATGCCGTGGGCTTGTCAAAAGGGGAATCCCCTTCCGTGGAAAAATGGAATGAATAGAGATTCAAATAAAAAGGGTTGTGGGAAAAATACCGGACAACCCTTTTCTATGAATAATTGGAGTTTAAAATTTTTCGTCGTATTTAGTCCAAAGATAATCGCCCAATTTCCAGGCTTCCTGAACTACTTTATTGCCCCATTCGTTGGTATATCTGGTTAGGTGATCTCTGGTTTGTTTGGGGCCCATGTTCATGGCATCCTTTTCAGCCTGTACCTGACTTTCAAAAATTTTCTTTTGCAGGGGGATCAAAACCTTGTCCACATCATGGCGCATTTCATTCCACCGTTGTGATGTCAGTGTGCTCAGACGATTAAACGCCCACCATGCGGAGTTTCGGCTAAACCCTTTGCGGCCGGGATATTTATAGGCGTTTGGCAAATCTGTGACCGAACAATAAACAGGGATATAAACAGAGGTGGCCACATTATCCTGAGCCAGCCATACCAGTCCGCCAATTTCATTAGGCAGCCAATCCCTACTTTGAGTGATGGTGGCATACATGGTGTACCATCGTGCTATGGCGCGTTCTCCTAAATCGCCCCAGCCACCGTGGATGTCAAATAAATCATAAGCGTCGTAGGGCATAAAAGGACTGGCAAGAGGGTGGGGGATGGTATCGCCTTCTTCGGTAACCTTTTTAATATGACCAATCATATCATAAGGCGTGTTCTCATAATAATCCTTGAAGACTGCAATCATCTTTTCCAGCGTCACTTTTTCGGAGGGTTTTACCGAAAAGGGATAATCCCTGGCTTCAGGATCCAGATTGAGAGAGGGATTCATTAAAGATAAAACCCGCCATTCACGCCGACGGGCGGCCATTGATTTACGGCTTTCGGGAGCGTAAGCGTCGGCAAATCGGAATGGACCGGTGGCCTGATTCCACCACATGCTGTCGCGAGCCATATCAAAAATATTATCCGAAGCCATAAAATAGTCGGGGTTATCCAAATCAATTTCCTGGATTCGTGCGGCATTGGCATTGACACTTACGTGATCGTCGGGGACTCGCTGTGCGACCCATATAGCCCCAATATTGCCCTTGCCAGGTCCTACAATTTCCAGGTGCCATACCTCTTTGGTGTCGGCAATGGTGAGGCATTCCCCCGCATCGTTCCATCCGTATCTCTTTAGTAGTTCACCGCCCGTTTTAATGGCTTCACGTGCCGTGGTGCACCGTTCTAGCATCAGCTTTATGAGACGTTGGCAGTCGATCAGTCCTTTTTCGGATATGAGCGACTCACGTCCTCCAAAGGTGGATTCGCCAATGGCCAGCTGTTCTGTATTCATGCATGGATAGGCCGTATTAATGTAGCCGAAGGTTTCTCTTACCTGCGGTATTTCACCAATGGCGACATGCTTGTAGGCCGGCATTGGCCCCGAATCATCGGGTTTTCTTTTATACATGGTAACTTTATCGCGGCGACCGTGTCGTTCGGCAGGCACAATATTCATCCAGGCACGGGTGCGATGGCTATCGTCGGTATGAGAAGTCATTACCGAACCATCAAAAGTGGCCTTTTTCCCAACGGTAATGGTGGTGCAGGCCTCCGGAACACCATTTTGCCAATCAGGTTTTTCCTGCGTATGACCTGGCCAACAAATCATGCCATATATTGCCAATGAAAAAGTCAGTCGTAAAGTGTAATGCATAACCGTAAATCTTTTAATATCATTAGTGATGTCAGAAAGGTTTATTATTTGGACAAAAATAATTAATTTAGACAGACCATCACGGGAAAATCCCACGAAAACAGTAGATGAACAGATCGTCGTTTTCTAGCGCCTATTACCAACAGAAATAGTGCCAATTATTCACTTCTGTCTTTTGGGTGAAATTCATATGTTTACTATAAAAAATTTAATTTTATTGAGTTATGGAATATCGTAAATTATCGGATTCGGATTTGGAATTGTCGGCCATCACGTTTGGGGCCTGGGCAGCAGGCGGCTGGATGTGGGGAAAAACCGACCGTAAGGAAGCGGTGGAGGCCATCCGTGTAGCCTGGGAGGAAGGCGTTACTACCATTGACACTGCGCCTATTTATGGCCAGGGAACCAGCGAACAGATAGTGGGGGAAGCCATTAAGGATATTCCCCGTGATAAAGTTCAAATTCTGACCAAGTTCGGGCTTCGATGGGATTTGCCAAAGGGTAAGTTTTATATGAAGTCAAAGGACAATAGCGGTAAAGGTATTGATGTTTATAAATATGCCGGTAAAGAAAGTGTGATCGAAGAGTGTGAAAACAGTTTGAAAAGGCTGGGTACCGATTATATCGATCTTTATCAGATTCATTGGCCGGACGATACAACGCCTGTGGAAGAGACTTTTGAAGCGGTAGAAAAACTGATTCAACAAGGGAAAGTAAGATACGTTGGGGTTTGTAATTATGATCCCCAATTGATGGAAGCGGCCAATAAATCGGTGAAAATATTGTCCAATCAGGTTCCTTTTAGTATGGTAAATAGGGGCATAGAAAAAGAGATTGTCCCCTGGTGTATTAATCATAATAAATCTATTCTGGCTTATAGCCCATTAGAAAGAGGATTATTAACGGGTAAAATAAAACCCGGATATAAATTTATGGATGGTGATCACCGAAAATTTCATCAATCATTTACGGATGAAAATATTGTTCGTACCAATGAATTTTTGAATAGCATCCAAGACATAGCCGATCAAAAAGGGGCAACTCTTGCTCAGTTGGTTCTAAGATGGACGCTGGAGCGGGAGGGCATTACCATTGCTCTTGCCGGGGCCCGAAATGCCAAGCAGGCACGACAAAATGCAAAGGCTGCCGATGTTCATCTGTCTGCTGATGAACTTGCGTTTATTAATCGAAAAGTGGAGACTTTATAAAATAGACCGGCATAAGGCTCAGAATTGATTCACCCAGCTTTGGCTGACCCACCCCTGAAGTTCGACTTTAACTCTGAGCCAGCCGTTTTTTCTTTCGATAATTCTGAGTTTTGTGCCTTTCGGTAATGGATCGGATGCCATTTGGGAGTCTCTGGATGGTTCAGTTCTGATATTTAAATAATCGGCCACTACGATGCCATAATGTAAATCTTTGGGGGTTGTATCGGTAGGTACATCTTCATTTCTGGTGGAAAACAATCTGTTTTTTATTTTTTGAAAGGGAAATGCCGGACCGGGATCTATTTTTCTCCCTGGAGCAATATCATCATGACCGACGATTTCTTTGATTGGATAATGTTTTTTCAGTTCCAGAATAATCATTTCAACGGTCACTATTTGCTTTTCGGTAAAGGCTTCCCATGCCTGCTCGCGCTTGTCGTGTTTGTGGGAGGCCAGAACTACCTGGCTGTTGTCTATGCGTTTCCCCCAAAAAGTATAGAAACCGTCGGCTCTTTTTTCCAGTAAGCCTGCGTTGTCAATCTCTATCCCAATGCTGAATTGATTGAGGTTTTTGCGACCATTCCATTCACTTTTTCCTGCGTGCCATGCTTTTTGGTTAAAGGGTATCAGCTGAACGATTTCCCCTTTTTTGCCGACGACCAAATGAGCGGAGGCTTTAGAAACGGGATTCTGAAGCCATTTGACCGATGACTCCAGCGAGTTGCCTCCGGTATAATGAATGACAACGGTGTCGGGGAGGCCATCCCTAAAGATGGTCCCATGGTTCGGTGTAGGGTCATAAGAAACCGACGATGAGCCATCGTTCGAAACCAGAATGTGATCTTTTATGGTTATCATCCTTTCGCATTTTTTGTGGTGTTCATTTTGCCTGCATTAGATCCGGTAATGAAGCGGGTAAAGTTATTGGTAGTCCCCATTTTTTCAGCAGATCGACCTACTCCATAGACACCGACAACGGTTCCCCAAGCCCACCAGAATTCTTCGGGAAGACTTATCTCGGGAATAGAATCGGCAGGTGTGCCGGCAATAATCGCCAACAGCGGGACAATCACGTAAACAATGAAAATAAATAGTAACCCTCCGTAAATGATAGAGGGACGTGCTCTTTTGGTAAAGAGGTCGTCCTGCTCCATCTCCGACTTAATGATGTCGGCTCTTGCCTCCAACTCGGCTCGGTAGGTCTCTTCCAGCTCTTTTTCTTTTTGCATTAATAAGCTATGCATTTCCAGCTTGAACTGCTGTTTTTCTTCTTTGGAAAGAGAGAATTGATCTATTACGCCTCCCAAACTATCTATTACACCGGTGAGGCTTCCACTGAAAATCTTTGAAAGGATGGACATGATTTTTATGTTTTAAAGGTTAAAAGGTTAATAATCAGTTGTGGATGAATTCAAATTTAATAATATCCTTTTTTTTAATCAATATACCTGAGGTGTAAAGTGCAGGTGAATACATTGGATTATGGTGTGTTGGAATGATGTCGTTTACATTTTATTTTGAGAGTCGTAAGGAGTTCTCAATGGGTAGCCGTGCTTTCCCATTGGACAGATTCATTGCCAAAAAAAATCTAGAATTATTATTGTCGAAAAAAATTAAGTTTCTATCTTTGCACCGCTGTTAAATGAAACGGCAATACCCGAAAATATTGGCCCGGATGGCGGAATTGGTAGACGCGCTAGTTTCAGGGACTAGTGTTCGCAAGGACGTGCAGGTTCGAGTCCTGTTCCGGGCACAAAAAAAGCTGCAGCAAGTTATTTGTTAATTTGTTGCAGCTTTTTTTTATTGTTGCTTCTGACTATTTGAATTCCATAATGGTTTTCTTTATAATTTCGATGGCTTCTGTAAGTTGATCTTCAGTAATGATAAGTGGGGGTGCGAACCGAATGATGTGTTGATGGGTGGGTTTGGCAATTAGTCCATTTTCTTTCATGGCTACACAGACATCCCAAGCTTCCTTACCGTTTTTGGGGCGTATTACAATGGCATTGAGCAAACCTTTTCCTCTTACGAGTTCGATCATGTCAGAATCAATTTTCGTCATCTCTTCCCGAAAGATTTTCCCAAGATGCTCTGCATTTTCGGCCAGCATTTCGTCTTTTACTACTTTTAGAGCTTCCATGGCTACTTTGCATGCCAGAGGGTTTCCTCCATAAGTAGAGCCATGCTCTCCTGGACGAATTACTAACATGATGTCGTCGTCAGCCAATACGGCAGAAACCGGTAATACCCCACCGGAGATGGCCTTACCCAGAATAAGAACATCGGGACGGACGCCTTCGTGATCACAGGCTAACATTTTACCTGTTCTGGCAATTCCCGTTTGCACTTCGTCGGCCATGAACAATACATTGTTGGCTTTACACAGCTGGTAAGCCTTTTTAATATATCCCTCCTCCGGGACATAAACGCCTGCCTCTCCTTGTATAGGTTCTACCAAAAAACCTGCAACATTGGGATCTTTTAGCTCTTTCTCCAGTGCGGCGAGGTCGTTATATGGAATGGTAACAAACCCCGGGGTGAAAGGCCCAAAACCTCCATAACTGTCTGGGTCGGTAGACATACTTACAATGGTGATGGTTCGTCCGTGGAAATTGCCTTCGCACACGATTATCTTTGCCTGGTTTTCGGGGATGCCTTTTTTTTCGTATCCCCATCTTCGGCATAGTTTTAAGGCCGTTTCGTCGGCTTCGGCACCGCTGTTCATCATCAATACTTTGTCGTAGCCAAAATAATTGGTGACGTACTCCTCAAATTCGCCTAATACATTGTTGTAGAAGGCACGGGACGTCAGAGTAAGCCTTGACGCCTGTTCTTTTAGGGCGTTGATGATACGCGGATGACAATGCCCTTGGTTAAGAGCTGAATAAGCCGAAAGAAAATCAAAATAACGTTTTCCTTCCACATCCCATACGAAAACTCCTTCGCCTCGTTCCAAAACTACCGGAAGCGGATGGTAGTTATGTGCACCAAATTTCTCTTCTCGTGCGATGTAGTCGCTGCTTGTCTTGGGTTGTTTCATATTAAACTGATTTAGCGTTTGATGCAAAATGTTAAACTGTTCTTTCAAATAAAAGAATTTTTTCTGTCAAAAACGCTGAATTTTATCAGACTAGCAGGATTTTACTTGCTAAAACTCAATATTTAAGGAGAGATTGATGCGTCGACCTGTCAGATAATTGGGAACGGCATATTGGCGGTTGTTTACATCGCTTACCCAATAGTAAGAAATGGTATTGTTAATATCAAATAGGTTAAATATTTCCATCCCGATCCAGGCATCTTTTAAAAAGTGGATTTTATGATGGCGGGAAAGGAGGGGGAGGAGATCTTTGGTGAAACCGATGTCAATGCGTCTGTAGGGTGGCATACGGAATGTGGCCATATATCTGGGAGATTGGGGAGGACCAAAAGGAAGACCCGATCCGTAATAGAGACTTAGGTGCACCTTAAACGTCGGATTATTGGGAAGATAATCCTGAAAAAACATGGAAAAATTGAGGCGTTGGTCTGATGGGCGAGGGATATATCCAGGTTCACCTGACTGATTCCATGTGTCGGTAATGATATCTTCTTCGGTTTTGAGAAAAGAGAGTGTAGCCCAAGATTCCGTGCCTGGGACAAATTCCCCATGTAGTTTGAAATCTGCTCCGGTGGCAAACCCTTTGGCTTCATTTTGTCCACTGTATTGAATGCGAACGTTGTTGATTTGATAAGGAATTAGGTCGTAAAGATATTTGTAATAGGTCTCAAATGAGAATTTAAAAGGTCGTCCGAGAAGTGAAAAATAGTGATCTATGCCCGCCAGTATTTGCTTAGACTTCTGCGATTTTAGTCGGTTGATTTCTCCGGATCGGGGAGGACGATACTCCTTGTAAAACGGTGGTTGGAAATACCATCCTCCGCTAAGACGGAAACGTGTTTCTGGCATTGAGAAAGGCAGTATGGTGGCTTGAAAACGAGGTGTAAAATGAAGCTGTTTTTCTTCATCCGACCAAATCACTCTTGTACCATAGTTGACCTTAATTCTTCCCCAATCGGGAGTTAATGTTGCTTGGTGTGATATAAATAACTTAAAGTGACTGGTTGTTTTATGAAGTTTGTCATTAAGGCTGTAATACAATTCCAGATTTGGATTGCGAGGCATTGAATAGCCAGCCGAATCTATCATCTCCCACTCATTGATCTTATCGTCAAAATGCTCTATTTGCCAATCTATTCCCCAGTTAATGGCTTCGTTTTGTCCGAGGAAATTAGTTCCTTTGAAGGATGCAGAGGTGACCGTAGCCTGTAAGTCATTTCGAGCGTGTTGCAAATACTCACCAATGCCAATATTGGTTGCAGTTTCAGAGTCATTCATTCCATCGATTTCCTGAAGCCAGTATGCTCCGGCAATGTCATAAGCTTCATATTCAGTGGCTCGGTACTGCATTGTCTGAAACTCATATCGTCCTGATTCGGTTGGTTTGAATTTTAGCTTTAGAGCTGCCATCCGTGTTTTAAAAAGGTCTTTTTCTTGTCCGGCAAAATATATTTTCAAACGTTTAACCTCATTTATGGTTCCAAAGGTGGTTTCCCTGTCCGTAGGGACAAAGCGGTAACGATTGATGGCGTAATACCCTAGAGCTTCTGCTGAAAGGCGGGAAGAAAATTGATATGTGAGATAAATTTGAGCATCAGTAAATTCTGGATTGTAGTTACCTTTGGTATCAAGAGTGTTTAAAAGATAACGATTGGTTTTGTGCCTTGCTCCGACCAACCAGGTGATTTTTTTGTTTAAGACACTTCCCATAGTATACACGCTGGCACCCAGTAAGTTGATGTTGGTACCGGTTTTTAGAGTGTCAGGTTGTTTGTAATGAACATCCAGAACCGAACTCATCTTATCTCCATAGCTTACTCCGAACCCACCCGAAGAGAAATAGATAGATTCCGTAAGATCGGGGTTGACGATGCTAAGGCCTTCCTGTTGTCCGTTTCTTATAAGTTGAGGACGATGCACTTCAAAACCGTTAAGATAGACAAGATTCTCATCAAAATTGCCTCCGCGTACCCGGTATTGGGTGCTTAGTTCATTCGTGGATGCAACGCCCATTTGGGAGCGGATCAATCCTTCTATGGCCGGACCTGATGGAGAGGGAAGAAAAGGATTTAGTCCGGGATTTATTTTTACAGACGACTGATCATCGGAATTTTGGCCAGAGATTTTTACTTCACTGATTTTACGAATGCGTTTTATTAATGTAATATTTAAGGGAGTTTCGGCCCGGTTATTTTGAGGAATGGTTACTTCGCGAGGAATGTATTCTATGTGGGAAATTTGAAGGCTAACGGGAAATGGGGCTGGCAGGGTAAGTGCAAAGAAACCATTTGGTTCGGTTGCGGTTCCGGCCGTTTTACCCGATACCACAACATGAGCACCTTCAATGGGCATGCCATTATCCGAAACAACTCTTCCTTTAATGGTAATATATTCCTGTCCCTGGATAGTCAGTTCAGAAAAGAATATAAGAATCAAAAAGAAGTAATGTTTGAAATACATATGGTGGCAAATGTTCTGATTTAACGCAAAAATATAGAAATTATTGAGGAAGGTTTGTAGAGGTAAAATGGAATTGTTCTTTCGCAATCAGTTTCTACAACTTCATTTGTTTGAATTCAAAAGATAGCGGCATCATTTCGATCTCATTAAATAGATTCATAGAAGGATCGCATTTTTTCATCGGAGAACCAATAGTTAAAAATTTGTTTGTTAAATTTTGTTGCAACTAATGGTTTTTATTTTTAACTTCCTATCGATTTTATTGATTGAAAACCAGTATGATGGTTCGGAGGTTAAAGGAAAGGCAAAAAGATGAGGGGAGGCATTTTGTTAACCCTAATCGTCCTGGTTGCTGAAGTCGTTTTGATTCTGGTTTTGTTGATTAACCAAAATTGAAAAATATTGGATCCCATATTTAATATTGATAAATAAAAAAAGAGAAGTTATGAAAAAACAAGCGATCACATTAGGACGAATAGGTATATTGTTGCCCATAGCGACCATTATACCGTTTATCAATTTTTTTGTTGGTATTGCTGTTATTGTTCTTTTGCTTATGTCGCATTATTATTTTTCCAAATTTTACAATAATCCGGCAGTGTTTAAAAATGCGTTAACTGGTTTTATTATTCAGGTTGCTGTAGGATTGGTTGGTTCCCTAATTTTGGGTTTGGCTATTGGCACCGCGGCAATTGGTCTTTCATCTGGAAGTGGTTTTGATCCCGGCAACATTCAGAATTTACGCGGTCTGATTTTTGAGAATTCTGCCACTATTATTGGAGGTCTTGTGGTGCTGGCGGGGGTTATAATTGGGTACTACTTTTTTTGGAAAGCATTAAAATTATTGGCTGAAAAAACGGGAGTAAAATATTTCAAAACAGCCGGTTTACTCTATTTTATAGGGGCTATCGGAATTGTTTTGTTTTTTATTGGTGCGGTAGTGATGTTTATCGGCTGGGTTGTGCATATTATTGCTTATTTTACCGTGCAACCGGATGAGATAGGCTCAGAAAAGGCGGAAATTTGATCCTTATTGGTGCGTCACTTCACATCGTGCTTTTGAGAGGAATTATTTGATTCTGTTTATTTTTCCCCGGCTTGTTTGATTGCCTGTTTAAAGGCAGGATTCAGCCGGGGATTATTTTATAAATGCCTTATTGATATTATAATTGTAAATTGTTTTTACAAAACTTTAACAATCATTTTAGCTCTCTTTGTTTTTGTGATGTTAGATTTGTGCGTCTAAAAATCATATGGTTACGCTTTTTGATGCATGTAAAATGAGACTGCCGGCGCAAACTTCCGGGCCAAAAAGAGAATAGTAATGAGATATCAGGTGGTGTTTTTGTGGGTTTTATTATTGGTTGTTGTAGGAATTGACTGGTTGTTTTGGAAACTCTGGAAAAAAGGGAGAATATTTAAGGATAAAAAATGTGGTAAATGGATGGTTATTGTCGGATTTGTAATATTTCCGGTTGTCTTTTTATCCGTTTTTTTTATTTTCGGACTTTTGATCCCCCACGCAGGAAATCACCATCTGTTTAATGCTTTCAGCTATTTTTTAACAGCTTTTCTTTTAGTTTATCTTCCCAAGTTTGTCTATTTGTTGGTGGAGGGGATTGGATGGATATCAAATTTTTCCCTTCAGCGAACTTCAAAGACTTATACCAAAAGACATTATCCAACTGTATCGAGGGCGAAGTTTTTAAGTCAGATTGGGATTATTATGGCTACAGCACCCTTTGTGACTATTCTTTTCGGTGTTCTTAAGGGACGGTTTGCATTCTATACCCGTCCTGTGAAGCTTGCCTTTCCCAATCTTCCTAAAGCATTCCATGGTTTGCGTATGATTCAGATTTCTGACCTCCATCTTGGCAGCTTCGGATCTAATCAGAAACCTTTGCAGGATGCGGTGGATTTGATTAATTCGCAGCATGCCGATATTGTTGTTTTTACTGGAGATCTGGTTAATAACTTTGCTGGGGAAACCAAAGACTGGGAGAATGTTTTGGGAAGCATTGTCGCGCCGATGGGGAAGTATGCTATTTTGGGGAATCATGATTATGGTGATTACAGCACATGGTATTCAGTAGAGCGGAAAGAAGTCAATTTTAAGGGGATTTTGAGTGCATTTGAACGTTTTGGTTTCAGACTTTTAAGGAACGAATCTGTTTTGATAGAAAAAGAGGGTGAGAGTATTGTTTTAAGTGGAGTGGAGAATTGGGGACGACCACCATTCCCGCAATATGGAGATTTGGAGAGAACATGGGAAAAAGCTCCGTCTGCACCCTTTAGAGTATTGCTTTCACATGATCCTGATCACTGGGATGCTGAAGTGGTTCGAAAAAAGGGTTATGACCTTACCTTGTCTGGGCATACCCATGGTATGCAATTTGGCGTGGAAGTGGGAAAAATTAACTGGAGTCCTGCCAAATACCGATTTAAACGGTGGGCAGGCCTTTATCGAGAGGGAAAACAATTCTTGTACGTAAATCGGGGACTTGGTTATCTGGGTATGCCGGCCCGTGTCGGAATGCCGCCCGAGATTACTGTTATTGAGTTACAGCGAGGAGAATTATTCGCTGAAGGTTAGTTCCCTTTTTTGAGGAATTTGTTTAATGGGTTTCATACAAACTTCTTTTCCAAATAATTGTTTGTCTTTATTAATTCAAGCTTATTGTTTTTTAAAAATTATTTTTTGCTGACTAGGAAATTGTTGAAACTGGTGGAAATAATGAGTTCATGGAACAATGAATTGTCTCCGTTCCGATATCCTCCCCTATATCCGATGGAGAATGGAAGGATGAATCTGAAAGCGTGAATGTCACTCATTAATTCGATTCCCGTGGAGGTGTAGGTGTTTGATAATTTGATGGCCCTTGTGCTTGCTTTTTCTTGAAGTTCGTATTTTGCCATTGCAGCATCGAAGAAAAGATGTAACCGGAACCGCTTGATGTATAGCAATCCTGGCAACGACCAGTCGGGATTCCAAAGCGGCATTTGATATGTTGCGTTAAAAATATACATCTCATCATTGTATATGCTTTGATATCCTCTCGGAAGGTCTAAAAGATCATTGAATTTTAAATATGTAAGGTAGTTCGATTCAGTGCTGATTGTATCTCCTCCAACCTTTTTTTGCCACTGGTTGTCCAACACCAGGGCATGATGTTTTAAGATTCCGGGGAGGTAAAGGCGGCTACTAATTCCATAGTTTTTTCCTGCTTTAAAATTGCCCCAAGGTGTATGCCTGTAAAGTATGCTGACCGCTTGACCCCAGCGGGTATTTACATCACGAGTGGAGCCTCTGAGTTTATTGTGGAAATAGATAGAATATTCCATTCCCAGGTAATCCTGGTTTGGCAATTTTATAAGGTTTTCACTGGTCTGAAAAGCATAGTTCCCAATTGTAGAATAAATGGATTGGATATAGTTTTGGTTGCTGATGCTCTGCCATTCCAGCTCACTTCCCAATTGGAGAAATCGTTGCCATTTTCCTTGGCTCAGGTAAAAAGGAAGACTTGCTCCTGCTTCTAGTTTTAGATGATTTTCCTTTTCCTGTTGATTCAGTGAATAAAAACTATTGAAGTCGATTAATACGTCATTGAATGTTTCCTTGTTATCCCCCCATTTTATATCAAAATTAAAAATGGGAAACCAGCCCCGCCATTTGAAACCTATGTGGTATTTTTCATGACTCTTTGATTTTGCACCATTAAAGCCGGCAGTAATGACAGCCGTTCCCAGAAGATTTTGACTCATCAAAGCGAACCCTGGATATAGCTCCATATCGTTGATGTTAAAATAGGCCGGCGCCCACGAATGGAAATTGAAAAGGTTCCATTTGCTGTAAGGCTCGATTTCTGGGTTTTCCATAGTGGAATAAACAGGGATTTCCGGCTCTTGTGCCTTAAGCTTTTTTACAAGTTGATTGGTCAAATTAGCTGGAGAAACCTCTTTTTTCATTGTTTGATCTGCTGAAATCTTAACCAACCGGTATCCTCGTGGTGAATAATCGCAATAGAGTAGGGAGTCTTTGTCCGATAGAGCCGGATAGGAGGCCCCAAAACGTGATTGAGTCATTTGGGTTGTGGCACCTGTTTTGGTGGATATGCGGAAAATTTCTTCCGAGTTAGGCGTTGAAGCAGCAAACCAGATGTAATCTCCTCTTTTTGTCGGATACATTGGTTCATCGAAGGAGGGAGCGCGAACGGTTACCCATTCATTGGTTTTCGTATTTAGCGTTGATATGATTTTTCCCGATTCGGTCAGAAGAACCATGACCAATTCATGTTTTTGGTCACTCCACGAGGGGTGCATCGGAAAAGCGTTGCTAGGGGTAGGTATCCTTTTTATGGAATTTCCTGAATTTATATCAATAAGTGTGATATAAAATCGATAATCTGTTGTGCTTTCTACCACTGCGAGTGTGTCAGAGTTAGAGGTAAGGGCCGGAGAGAAGTATCGGGACCTGGAGGTGAGGTTTTGGGTTTGACCATTGAGTTTATTGTAAATCCTGACGATGGAATAGTCTGCATTTTCCCAGCGGATGTGAGACTTGAATTCTGTCCAGGCTACCCACCTATCATTGGCCGTGATGGGGTCATTGTTTCTAGCTCCTGTATATACCAAAGGCTCTTGAATGCCATTTGGTAAGATTCGAACAATTTGTGTTCGTTGGCCGGGACCGCTGATCTGAGCAAAAATTTCTCCTTGGTTGGTGACTACGGGGTATTCTATGTTTGTATAGTCGTCCTTTCCTTCTGCTATGAGCTTGAAATTGGAGGGAATGACATTGTTGTCATACTTTTTCCATTGAGTGACAAGACTGTCAAAGACAGCATTGTAAAGTAGTCTTTGATTCCGAAAGCCGGTTTTTCGCAAGGCTTGACGAAAGGGGATCAGCGACCAGCTATTACGTCCTGTATTATCAATGACATCTGACCAAATTTGGGCTCCGTAACGTTGTCGAACTGCTGCAGTGAAGTAGTATCCCGACTTGTAATAATCGGGAATAAATTCTTTGTAGGATCCAAGATAAGCTTTATCAAAATGGTCATATCCATACTCCACCAGTCTTGCTCTCAGAGGTTGTGTGAATGAGGGCAACCTTCCTCGTCCGCTGTTCGATAGGGTGGTCTCTGTTATTACTGCATCTCCTTCCATGAACCATAAGGGAATATACGCACCAAGAACGGCACCCGTAGCTTGTTGACCGGAAAACCATGAAGCCACTTTGGTAAAGCCTTTCCTTAGCTTATCGATCTGTACCACATGTCGATATTCATGAATAGCCAGTTGACGAAGCCAGTCGGTACTATAGTTCTTCTGGTCTGGAGTGGGATATAATTCAATGCGTCGTGGAGCCCATGATACAAAGCCATTACTATAGGTGGAATGTCCGTGTATTAAGATATTAATCTTGCGTGGTCTATGATTGAGCAATGCTTCTACCTTGGGGGCAATGCTATCTAAATAAAAACTTAGGTCAAGTGCTGCTTCTGAAAATTCATCAGGAAATACCAGCCTGAAACGATCGGAATTGATTTGCTTCCAATTTATGGAAGCCGGATCTGAACCTGAAGAGTAATATTGGCCATAAACCTGAACTAAGAAAAAAATATAGAGTAGTGCAATTGTAAACCTTCGCATGACTTATGATTTTTATCGTTTTTTAACGTGAATTGAAACGTTAAACCTTCGATGCTTTTATTTTTTGGGATCAAATGTTGAGTTGGATTTCAACGATATTCGGGAAATTTAATAACCACAATACTGGCTTGAAGTTTTGAATTTCAATATCTGTTTTTCCCGTTTTTGCGTTGTAAAAGTAATTGTTTTATTCTTTGAGGTGATACAAAAAAATGTTTTTTTAGGTAAAATATGGTATGCATAATGGCGTAATTAATATTGTTTTATGATATTTTGAATAGAGATAAAACATTTTTGAATGTTGTTCGTATAAAAAAATGTATATTAATGTGAATTAGGATTGATGCTTATTTGCATTGCTGTTGATTTGAATTTTCCTGAATTGTTTGTTTTAGATTTTAAGATTATTTTGGACTTTCTATGTGGCCCGGTCATATACTTTCGACTTCTTTAGGTGAATTTTTCTAAGATTTAAAAATAAAATCTCTGTCCTTACTGTGAATATTATTTGACCAGACAAGGGCAGTGCCTACTTAGCTAAAATTTGTTATTCTAATTCGAGCATGATATCATTTGTCACAACAAGAATATGTATAAAAAAAGGCCTTGCCATGCGAGTTCTTTCTGCCTGTCCCTTCCTGCCAGATGTCTCGGTGATACTTCGGAAATCAATAACTTAAATAACTTTTATACTAATGAAAACTTCACTTCCTTTTTTTTGCATCTTCTTTCTTCTTCTTATTTGGGGTTGCTCAGATAAAGAAGAAGGGAGTGAGCCGGAACCCCAAGCCCCTAAGGTAACAATCCTTTCTCCTGAAGATGGAGACCAATTTAAAAAGGGTTCCCTTATTCCCTTTGAAATCGAAGCTTCTGACGTTGACGGAAATATATTGTTGGTCGACTTGAGAATCAGTGGTGAGAGTGTTTATCATTGGGAGTCTGGACCATTTGTTTACGATATGGATACCCGGGATATGGAGGTTGGAGAGTACACCGTGGAGTGTGTGGTGGAAGATGATCAAGGTAAATCATCGAAAGAGATGGTAACCATAACTATTACCGAGGAAGATGTATTTGATCCGGATGCGCCCAAAGTGTCAATAATCTCACCGAAAGATGGGGATATCTTTGAAAAAGGTGCTACCATCCCGTTTGAAATAGAAGCTTCCGATGAAAATGGCAATATCTTGTTGGTAGATCTTTTATTTAACGGAAATAGTGTCCACCATTGGGAAGATGAACCTTATACCGTTAACTGGGATTCCAATTATCATTTAGAAATAGGAGAAAATACGGTGGAAGTCAGTGTGGATGACGACCAAGGTAAATCTTCCAAAGTATCCATCACCATTACTATTACAGAGTCTGCGGCTGGCAATTATATTATTAATGGTACTTTAAAGTCTGCAGAAACCAATACTTTTCTGGATAATATTGAAATTCTTTTTGGCGAATTGACAGCTACTACCGATGTTGACGGTAAGTTTTCTTTCGAAAATAATGAGGTGGGTATTAGTACCTTGACATCCGATGTATCCGGGGAGTATATTCCAATACAGTATTCCTGGGAGTTTGAGGGAAATGAAACCTACGATATTTCTCTGATAGCTTATCCTAAAGTGTCTGGGATCAATTCACAAAACTCTGATTTTATTAAAGGGGTTTCCCTCTTCGACGCCGGTCCCTGGATGGGGCAGGAACTCTATCCGGAAGCTTTTGAGCAGACCTTTGAACGCCTTGAAGATATGAATGCCAACACCGTGACGGTGTTCGATCCGGTATTTGTCACAGCCGTAGGCAATGACTCTGTTGCTATGAGTACCAAAGCTAATACTTATTATGACTGGGAGATGTTGAGCCAAAGCCAATACCAATCGCTTTCGGACAAGGCGTCGGAACGAAACCTCAATATGATGTATTGGTTTGGTGTCTGGCCTCAGGATGAAGAAAAATTGGACGGTAAGTCCTTTAACGAGATTGTTTTTAGTGGAGGAAAGTTGAGTGATGCCTTCTGGGAAGACTGGTTCTCGGAATATGCCAGGATATTGAAGGAATATGCCCAAACCGCAGAATCAAAAGGGGTGGAATGGATTTCTCTGGGCCATGGTCTTTCCTATGCTACCAGCCCGGATGCCTTTAGCTCAGAATCGTTGTATGAAACACATTGGAATGATCTCATCAGTGAGGTGAGAAGTGTTTATAGCGGAAAGATTGCTTATTTTGGGGTTGCCAGACCGTTTACCGCAGATAACTATGAAGGTGGTTCCGAGTGGCAATATTTTGAAGATGATAGCTATACCGACAGTTTTGTCGATTTGTTTGATGCTTTTGGTATTGTGGTGTCCAGTATTACTGAGATTACTAATCCTTCCGTTTCTCAAATTAAGGATGCGATGACCGGTATATTAAACCATTTCTCCGGATTTAGTAAACCTTTGATTCTATGGGTATGGGCACCATCTGTAGACGGGGCTGCCAATACTTACGGCCATCTTGAACCAGTGCTGGATGTTTCAGCATCTGCTAATAACTGGGCTGTTGATTTTTACGAGCAGGCCGACCTTTATCATGGTATTCTTCAGGCTGTGAACGAAAGTAGCGTGGATATCCAAGGCGTAATTTCGCATGGATATATGTACTACGACCGTTTCACCAAATATGAGCCCCGCGATATGAATACCGCCTTCGAAAAGGCCGCATCGGTACGGGGAAAACCGGCAGAAAAAATCATCAGTCATTGGTTTGATGGTTTTTAATTCTGATCGATTGAAATTGTGTTGTTTGTTTTCTCTGGCGCCTTGTTATTATTTCCGGGTTAGTGCAGTTAGAGAATACTATAACACATGCTCGTTGTTGACTCTTAAGAGGGCTTATGAATTGTTTCCATAAGATACCTTTACCCTAACTGATTGTCCCTGCTTTTTCTTGATTATAAAGGAAAAGCGGGGACAATTTGTGTGAGTAGAGACGGGAGGTTTAAAAAGAGCTATAAAGAGAACATGTTTTTAGTCTAATTCCGATATGATTTTTCTAAATTTGCAGGTAAATTTTTTTATATATGATTGATTATTCGCAGGTGAAGATCGAGAATTTGGTGATTCATCAAATAGGTAGTCGTACAGAAGGGGAACCCGTCAGGTTTTCTAAAAGTCCGGTGCGTTTGTTTGATGATGAAACCGTCGGAGATGTTTTATTGTCCTATTTTTTCCGACCTTTTAAAACCGAAGCTTATTTCAATTTTACCGATGAAAACGAAGAACCGGAAAATAACTTAATGTTCCAATGGTTAACCGCCGTTTTTGAAAGCCCCGACCAACTTTATGATACCTCCATAAAAGTGGCCGAACACCTGTATGAACAGTCCAACCATCCCAAAATCCGGGGGGGTGAGTTTTATATGGCCTACTTCAGTAATTGTGTTGTCGACGGCGAGGTGACTGACGCTATTGGTATATTTAAAAGTGAGAATAAGGAGACTTTTCTGAAGGTTTATCTTAAAGATCAAACGTTCGAACTGGGAACTCAGGATGGAATAAATATTAAAAAGCTGGATAAGGGATGCATTGTCTTTAATACTGAAAAAGAGGCCGGCTATAAAGTAACCATGGTCGACAACATTAACAAAGGTCAGGAAGCCAGATTCTGGAAAGATGATTTTCTTGGACTTATGCCTCGTGAAGACAATTATTACTTTACCAAAAACTATTTAAATCTTTGCAGAGATTTTGTTACCGACGTTTTTAATGACGAACATGAAGTGCCCAAACCCGACCAGATTGACATGCTGAATCGCTCATACGACTTTTTTAATAAAAACAATAATTTTAAAAAGGATGAATTTGAGCAGCAGGTCATTCGTCATCCCGAAGTTATTGAAGCCTTCAATGATTATCGCCAAGCGTTCCAGGAGGAAAAGGAACTACCGCTCAACGATAACTTTGATATTGCCAAAACTGCTGTAAAGACAGAGAAGAAGCATTTTAAGTCAGTGCTTAAGCTGGATAAAAACTTTCATGTCTATGTTCATGGACGTCGTGATCATTTGGAACGAGGGTTCGATTCGGAAAAGGGATTGAATTACTATAAATTATATTTTGAAGTGGAGCACTAAAGAGATAATGCGTTCATCCAATCCTGTCATTTTTGTTTATATTTGCGGGTGGTCGTTTTTTTGACAGCTATTTTCAAAATCATTATAACTTAAATTTTTGTAATTTAAACTTTAATCGATTATGGGAAAAGGTGACAAAAAGACAAGACAAGGAAAATTATTTGCAAAGTCTTATGGCAATACCCGGCCACGAAAGAAGAACAGGGTGAAAGCTAAAAAAGAAAATAAGATTGAATAGGTTTAGAGGTGTTCTTATAGGAACACCTTTTTTCCCTGATCTTTTGAATTGAGAGATTGATTGGTGGGTAATGTTTTGAATGAAGAGGATTGACCGGTCAGGTTTTTTCCTTTTTGATGCCGTTTCATCTGATCTGCTAAAGGTGGCCTGATCTTTACGTTCGGATGATCAAAAAAATGTTCGATTTTATTAGCAGGTTATTACAAATAGTGTATTAGTTAAGAGATAACTAGCACCTAAATTATACCTAAATTCAATCTAATTGTGATGCGAAAAACTAATTTAATCACTTCTGTTGTGCTGGCTGTGCTGATTTCAGCTTGCGGCAACGGAAAGAGTGCTCATCAGAATGATGAGGAATTGAAAAACAATCCTTTAATGAAAGAGAGTACGTTACCCTATCATGCGCCCGATTTTGCGGCCATTAAAGACAGTCATTTTAAACCTGCTCTAGAGGCCGGTATTGAAGAAAAACTGGCTGAAATCGACGCTATTGCCAACAGCTCGGAAGCCCCTACTTTCGAAAATACATTGGTGGCTCTGGAAAAAAGCGGACAAACGTTGAGCAGGGTTTACGGAGTTTTCAGTATGCTTACCGGAGCCAATACCAATGCGGAATTACAGGCTGTAGAGGAAGAAATGGCTCCCAAACTGGCTGGGCTTAATAATGCGGTTTTTTTGAATGAAAAACTGTTTGAGAGGGTGAAAGCCATTTATGAGCAACGAGATCAATTGGAATTGGATTCCGAATCTCTACGTTTGGTTGATTATTATTACGAAAAATTTGTTTTGTCCGGAGCTAACCTTTCATCAGAGGCGAAGGCAAAAATGCGCAAACTCAATGAGGAAGAAGCCTTGCTGAGTACGCAGTATGCCAATAAGCTGTTGGCTGCCGCACAGAAAGGTGGCTTGGTTGTGGAAGATAAAGATGAATTAAAAGGCTTGTCCGACGCTGAACTGGAAGCTCTGAAGCAGGAAAAAGATGGTAAAACCGTATATGTGCTCCCATTGCTTAATACTACTCAGCAACCTTTTCTGGCGTCACTCGACAATCGCGAAATTCGTCGTGAATTGTTCCTTAGATCGATGTCCCGTGCCAGTCAGGGCGACGAAAACGATACCCGTGACATCCTTAAACGGATCGCTAAGATACGCGCTGAGCAAGCCCAGCTGCTCGGTTTTAAAAGTTATGCCGAGTGGAACCTGAAAGATCAGATGGCGCAGACTCCTGAAGCCGCCAATAAATTTATGGCCAATTTGGTGCCTGCTACGGTTGCAAAAGCCAAAAAAGAGGCCGAAGAACTTCAAAAGCTCATCGACAAGGAAGGGGGTAATTTTAAACTGGAACCTTGGGATTGGAATTACTATGCCGCCAAGTTGCAAAAAGCCAAATATGACCTTGATGAAAGCGAAATAAAACCTTATTTCGAGCTTAACCGCGTACTGGAAGATGGTGTCTTTTATACGGCTACCAGGCTTTATGGAATTACTTTCAAAGAACGTCAAGATATTCCTGTTTATAGTGACGATATGCGGGTGTTTGAAATCTTCAATGAAGATGGCAGTTCGGTAGGTCTGTTTTATGTCGATTATTTTAAACGCGATAATAAATCGGGTGGTGCTTGGATGAGTGAAATTATTGGTCAGTCGAAACTGATGAATCACAAGCCGGTAATTTACAATGTCTGCAATTTCCCCAAGCCGGCAGAAGGACAACCTGCCTTGTTGAGCTACGACAATGTCACCACCATGTTCCATGAGTTCGGGCACGCCTTGCATGGCCTTCTCTCGGATCAGACTTATCCTAGTCTGGCAGGAACCAATGTGTCTCGAGATTTTGTGGAATTGCCTTCTCAAATCAACGAACACTGGGCCCTTTATCCTGAGGTGTTTAATAACTATGCCAAACACTACGAAACCGGTGAACCCATGCCTAAGGAACTGGTAGAAAAAGTAGTGAAGGCTTCTAAATTCAACCAAGGGTATGCCTTGGCCGAAGTATTGGCTGCTGCCGGTCTAGACATGCAGTGGCATAACATTACTGTTGACGACAATATCGACGACGTGGAGGCCTTCGAAAAACAAGCATTGAAAAAACTTAACTTGGATATTCCTCAGATCCCGCCAAGATATTCTACACCCTATTTCCTGCATATCTGGGGACATGGCTATGCCGCAGGTTATTATGCATATCTCTGGGCCGAAATGCTCGATAACGATGCTTTTGCCTGGTTCCAGGAAAATGGTGGCCTTACCCGCGAAAATGGACAGCGGTTCCGTGATATGATTCTTTCTAAAGGAAATTCTGAAAACCTTAATAAAATGTTTGTGGATTTCCGTGGAAAAGAACCCGATATTACACCGATGCTGAAACATCGAGGATTGATAGATTAAAAATCAAATCCGTAAGAATATTTTTCGGGCCCAAAAGAGTTGCCATTGTGGTTGACTTTTTTGGGCTTTTTTTCTCTTTTCACCTCCGTGGAACTTACCTTGAATAGAGCGTTGCTTCTGCAATTGACGGCCCCCTAAGATTCCATGGCGCATATTTACCCTATGAACTCCCGATTTTACCTTTCCATAACTTCGTTTTTGCTCTAGGTTTGTATAAAAGCTTTTTTGTGCAATGGGACTCGCATGGCGATTGGTTACATGTTATTGGTTTGAATGTCAATCTATCCATATTTTTCGTTTCCATTGTTTTTCTAAACCGATTAGAATTATCTCTTTGCTTTAAGTGTATCCATAGGCTTTACGGCTTCGAAAACGTTTTTATTAATCTTATAAAATAGTATGATGATGAGAAAATTATTTCTATTAACAATTGTTGCATTGATGGGATTAGGACAGGTATTTGCCCAAACAACTTCGTCTGCCGACAGTGAAAACTACCAATTTGGTGAACCTGAGCATTTATTGGATGGCTATTCCTTTAATTATCAATATCAGTCAGGAAATGCAATCCATATGGAGTTTTATGATGGGATGGGAAAATATGAATGGATTAAAGGATCCCGAAAAGGAAAAGGCAATAAAGGTATTCCTTATCGTAGTCGCAAAATAGGGGATGATTTGTATTTGTTGAATTGGCATGTAACCGACATTAAGGATTATCTTACCCTGGTACTTGATTTTAAACATATGGTGGTTTACAGCTCAGTGATTATTGGATATGAAAACAATCCGGAACGACCAAGAAGAACTTCTTTTTTGGGGGGAATAATCGACCATTTGCAAAGACCGGAATAATTCCCCTCTTCCGGTTTCTCAGTTATTTTTATGCTTTTCGGAAATTATGGACCGTATATAGGTTGTCTTGGCGGGGGGAGTGAAATTCATGGTCGAAGGATTTTTATCCATGAATTGACCAGACACTGATTAAAGAAGTCGATATTATATAGTTTTTCGGATTCTGATATTGCCTGAAAAAATATGTATAGAGATTCTTGTGTTTGGTAGGTTAATTCCCTGGTACTGTCGATTCCATTTACTAATGAAAGCCTAAACACACATATTTGTATCGATAAAACTCTAAAAACCGGAAATCCCGGTGGTTTTGCCGAAGGGAATGGCCCGCAAGGTGATGTCATTTGCATCTAAAACTACGTTAGGTTAGTGTGCATTATAGAATAAAAAAGTTGGGTTAGGGTAGTTTTCGCTTCAAAGAAATTCCAAATTTGTGGTATGGCTTTTCAAAAAAAATGAACAGCGTAAAAATGGGGTGCCCCCTGCATTGATAAGCATTTATTCACTATGGAATTTCTTTGGGCGAAAACATTTTTTGAATGAGGCTGATAATTTTAATGTTATCAGCCTTATTTTTTTATTAACTCGCAATAATTGGCCGTTCTTCAAAATGATATCCTAGTCTTTCAGGGACAAACAGAAAGTTGAGTAATAAATGTTGAATAGCTGGAATCCCAAAGTCTAAAATCTTTCCTTTTTGGCTTAAACCTTATTCAATATAATGGCTTTTCTAATGACTTTTAATTATAAATTGTCCATTTTATGCATTGGGTGTGTAAATGATTATTAATTTTAGGATTCATTTCCATCACTCACTTGCCTTATGTTTTTTATTGCCGATCTTCATGTTCATTCCCGGTTTTCAAGAGCTACCAGTAAAAGTCTGGACTTGGAGTCTTTATATCAGTGGGCCCGGATTAAAGGCATAAATGTTATCGGGACTGGCGATTTCACCCATCCTCAATGGTTTAGAGAAATTAAGGAAAAGCTGGAGCCCGACGGAAACGGGTTCTTCCGGTTGAAAGAACCGCCTCGGGAGACCGGATTACCCGGTGTGAAGGTTAAAGATATCGACATACGCTTTTGTTTGTCTTCCGAAATCAGTTCCATCTATAAATATGGCGATAAGGTCAGGAAAAATCACAATTTGATTTTTGCCCCTGATCTGGAGACGGTGGAGCGCATCAATGCGCGTCTTTCACAGATCGGTAATCTGACCGCCGACGGTCGTCCTATCCTGGGCCTTCCATCGCGCGACCTGCTGGAGATTGTCACCGAATGTTCGGAGCGTGCCTGTCTCATTCCTGCCCATGTGTGGACGCCCTGGTTCAGTACTTTGGGGTCGAAAGGTGGTTATGACAGCGTGGAGGATTGTTTCCGGGATTTGTCGCATCTTATTTTTGCGCTGGAAACCGGCTTGTCATCCGATCCGGCCATGAACTGGCACTGGAGCAGTCTTGACCGCTATGCCCTCATATCCAATTCCGATGCTCATTCACCGCAGAAGTTGGGGCGGGAAGCTACCTTGTTCGATACAGAGCTGAGTTATGATGCCATGTTTCAGGCACTTAAAACACGGAATGGCTTTTTAGGTACCTATGAGTTTTATCCCCAGGAGGGAAAGTATCATATGGATGGACACCGTAAATGTGGCGTTTCTTTGAATCCTGCCGAAACCAACAAATACCAGGGCATCTGTCCCGTGTGTGGTAAACCTTTGACCGTGGGGGTGCTCAACAGAGTGATGGCGTTGTCGGATAGGGTTGAAGCGCAAAAGCCTGCTAATGCTCCGGATTACAAATATATCATTCCTCTCCCGGAAATATTGTCCGAAATAAAAGGGGTAGGGCCTGCCTCAAAAGGTGTAAGGAATAGTTTTATTCAAGTCCTGTCCTCATTCGGCAATGAGTTTTCTCTGTTGAATCAGGTTCCGCTGGAGGATATTCGCCAAAAGGCCGGTCCTTTGTTATCGGAAGCCATAGGTCGCATGCGCAGGGGGGAGGTAATGCCTCAATCGGGTTTCGATGGGGTTTATGGTGTTATTAAGATATTTAAAGAAGGAGAGGTCGAACACATGGGAGGTCAGTTACCTTTGTTTGGCCTGGCGGATATCGTTCCGAAAAAAAGGATGAAAAGCAGGGATGAAAAGCCCTCTTTGCCTTCCGGTGAGCTTCGTTCCGTTGCCGAGCCTGACCCGAAAAACCAATACCAGGGGTTGAATGAGGCCCAAAAGAAAGTAAGAGATACCCTGACCGGCGCCGTGCTGGTTAAAGCAGGCCCCGGAACCGGAAAAACCGGAACCATGATACGGTGGATTCAGAACCAGATGGAGAAGGAGGGAGTTAATCCTTCTGAAATAATGGCCATTACCTTTACCAATAAAGCCGCGGCCGAGATAGAGGAACGACTGAATAAGGTGTCCGGAGAATGGGACGGAAAGGTCGTAGCCGGCACTTTTCACGCCATCGCATGGAAGATGCTCAGAAGTTATTTCCCTAACCTGAAAGTTATCTGCGATGACAACAACCGGTTATCGGCATTGCGTCTTCTCTTTCCCAACATGGTGGATAAAGACTGCCGGGGGCTTTCGCAACGAATGGCCGCTTTCTTCGAAGGCCGGCCCGCAGATGAAGAGGAATCATTTATCAGTTATGTTGCTCATTATCGTGAATTCCTGTCTCAGCAAGGTGCGGCGGATATTGCTGATATTATTGGACAGCTGGTTTTGTTTTGGAAAGAAAATCCCGAAATGTTGGAGCAACAGCGCGAAAGGGTGAAGGCCATTGCCGTGGATGAGTTTCAGGATATTAATCATATCCAATATGAGTTTATTCGGCTTCTGGGGCAAGGTCGTAATATTCTGGCCATTGGCGACCCCGATCAGTCCATCTATGGTTTCCGTGGTTCGGATGTGAATCTTTTCTTCAGGTTTCAGGAAGAATTCTGTCCTGAAGTCATTAGCCTTACACAAAATTACAGGAGCATCCCGGCCATTGTTCATGCGGCCTCGGCAGTGATTCGTAACAATTCGTTGCGTAGTGATATCGCTTTGCAACCCCGTCGGACCGGAATACAAAAGATTTCATTGTTCAATGCCGAAACACCCGAGCAGGAAGCGGCTTTTATTCTTCGGGAAATCGAGATAAAGGTCGGTGGATTTAATTTGCTTTCTGGTGGGGAGGCCTACGACGGGAATTATGCTTTCCCCGATATAGCTGTGCTTTACAGAACACATCAGGTGGGGCGGCAGTTGCTTATGACTCTGAAAAAAGCCAATATTCCTGTGGTGACAGCCGATGGGCGACAGTGGTTTTCCGAACCGCCCTTTTCCATCCTTAACAATGCCATCCGTCTTTTTCTGAACCCCGACGATCGGCTTGCTCTGGAAGAATTGTTGGCACTACTGCCCGGCTGGAAACCCCGGGATGTTCGTGACTTCATGATACGGCTGTTCGAGTCGAACAGGGACTGGCGCCACAATGCAGGTGCCAATCTTTCGGGAAAGGCGCAGGACGGATGGAAACAGTGGCTCGAACTGTATCACAATATGCCCGATATACTGGAGAAATCTGGCGTCAGGGGTTTAGCCGAACAGGTTTTCGGGAAATACCTTTCTTCCGACGACGAGCGTCCTGAGCAAAAACTGCAAATGGAAACCATCCTCACCCTGGCATCAGAGGCAGGGAAAGATGCCCGTAAATTTTTGGAGGAGGCCGCCCTGAATCCTTTTACCAATGCGGCATTAAGTGGTCCTAAAGGCGTTCGGCTGCTAACGTTTCATGCTGCCAAAGGGTTGGAATTTCCGGTGGTTTTTCTCTGTGGGGCCGAAGAGGGTATTACCCCTTCTTGCCTGCCCGACAGCGACAGGGAAGAGGAACGGCGTTTGTTTTATGTGGCCATGACCCGTGCCCGCGATGAATTGTATATCTCATGGGCCAAAAAAAGAGCTGTTTTTGGTCATGAGCAGGAACAAAAACCCTCTTCCTTTATAGCCGAAATTCCCGACCGGTTCATTGAGCGCCTTTTGTCTCATCACCAGGGAGAAACCAATGAAGATGAGAACCGTCAGCTGTCCTTGTTTTAGTGGCCCGACATGACATAAGGAGTGACCTGGGGCTGTCCCCATTTCAGTCATTCCCGAACAATTTTTGTTATCTTCGCACTACATCTGAACAATCATCCACTTTATGAAGGTCTGCATTGCCGAAAAACCCTCTGTTGCCAGAGAAATTGCACGTGTATTGGGCGCCAAACACCAGCGCGACGGTTACTATGAAGGAAACAACTACCGTGTTACCTGGACTTTCGGTCATCTCTGTACCCTTAAGGAACCGCACGACTACTCACCTGACTGGAAACGGTGGCGACTCAATACCCTGCCCATGATTCCTCAAAAGTTTGGCATTAAACTGCTGAGCAATCAGGGCGTGATGAAACAATTTAAAATCATCGCCCGATTGGTGGAAGAGGCTGAAGAGGTCATAAACTGCGGTGATGCCGGACAAGAGGGTGAGCTCATCCAACGCTGGGTGCTGCAAAAGGCCGGGTGTAAATGTCCCGTGAAACGACTGTGGGTGTCGTCGCTGACCGAAGAGGCCCTGAAAGAGGGTTTTGAAAAGCTTTTTGATGCTTCGGAGTTCGACCGTTTGTATGCCGCAGGCAGCATGCGGGCCATTGGCGACTGGCTGCTGGGTATTAATGCTACACGACTTTATACCCTCAAATACGGACAACATGGTCAGGTCTTGTCCATTGGCAGGGTGCAAACACCCACATTGGCTTTGATTGTTCAGCGACAAAAAGAGATTGATAACTTTGTACCACAACCCTACTGGGAGCTGAAGACCATCTACAAAAATGTGACCTTTTCGGCCGCCGAAGGGCGATTCTTTAAAAAGGAAGAAGCGCAACAGGCACTGGAAATCATCAAAGACAAACCCTTTGAGATAACCCGCTTCAACCGCAAAAAAGGTAAAGAGGCCCCACCACGACTCTTCGACCTTACTGCCCTTCAGGTGGAGTGCAACCGCCGCTTTGGCTTCTCGGCCGATGAGACCCTTAAAATCATTCAATCCCTTTACGAAAAAAAAGTTACCACCTATCCGCGGGTAGATACTACTTTCCTGAGCAACGACATCTATCCTAAAATTCCGGGTATTCTGAAAGGCCTAAAACCTTATGAGGCGTTGGTGCAACCCTTGCTCGGGAAAAAAATCAAAAAGTCCAAAAAGGTTTTTGACGATAAAAAGGTTACCGACCACCATGCCATCATCCCCACCGGGCAAATACCGGCAGGGCTGAGCCGTAACGAGAAGCTGGTCTTCGACCGCGTGGCGCGCCGTTTCATCGCTGCCTTCTGGCCCGATAGCATCATCTCAACTACCACCGTCGAAGGAATCGTGGAAACCGTAAAATTTAAAACATCCGGAAAACAGATTCTCGACCCCGGTTGGCGTAAAGTCTTTCAGACCGGCTCTGCAACAAATTCTGCCGATGACGACAATGTGCTTCCTGAATTTGAAAAGGGTGAAACCGGACCTCATGAGCCCGACCTGCAGGAAAAAGAAACACAGCCACCCAAACCCTATACCGAGGCCACCTTGTTAAGAGCCATGGAAACCGCCGGAAAACAAGTGGATGACGAGGAACTGCGCGACCTCATGAAAGAAAACGGTATAGGAAGACCTTCCACCCGGGCAGCCATCATCGAAACACTTTTCAAAAGACGCTATATCACTAAAAACAGAAAAAGTCTGGCACCTACCATCACCGGCATTCAGCTGATCGACAGCATCAGAAATGAACTGCTTAAGTCGGTGGAGCTGACCGGTATGTGGGAAAAGAAGCTGCGCGATATTGAAAACGGGAACTACGATGTGAAAGCCTTCCTGGAAGAGATGAAGCAAATGGTTTATGATGTTGTCAGTGTGGTCAAAAATGACCATTCTCAACGGAAAATTGAGGTGACTGAGGAACAGAAGAAAGAAGCTACTGCGAGGAGTAAAAAACAAAGCCAACAAGCGGAGGAGCCTGAAGATAAAATTGCCTGTCCCCGTTGCGGTGAAGGCTTCATGCTCAAAGGTAAAAAATATTGGGGCTGTTCCCGCTATAAGGAAGGGTGCAAAACGCTTATACCCTTTGAATATTTGGACAAAAAACTGACCGATAAGCAGATTGAAACGTTGCTGAAAAAAGGGAAAACCGGACTTATAAAAGGCTTTGAACTGAACGGCGAAAAAGTGAATGGCAAACTTTCTCTGGATGATAACTACCGGTTGCGTCTCGAAAAAGATGAGGCACCCGAATGGATTTGTCCGGCCTGTAAGCACGGCCACATTGTGAAAGGCAAAAATGCCTGGGGATGTAACCGTTATCGGGAAGGGTGTAGAGTGCTCATTCCCTTTGTGTTCATGGGAAAAAAACTGACCGATAAACAGGCCGAAACGCTGGTTCTTAAAGGTAAAACCAATGTGCTGAAAGGCTTTAAGGCTGAGGACGGAACCGATAAAGCCGGACGTCTGGTCTGGAACGAAAAATATCAGGTGGTGCTTGAAGAAAAGTAGGGGAATAAAATGATTGGGCAGAAGGTCTTTTGAAAGTAGAAGCCGGAAACCAAAACAAGGAAACGATAAGCCAAAGATTTCAGGGATGTTTGACAGGTAGATTTGAAACACAGCCCCAAATTATAGGAGTAAAATGGCTTGACAGCCATTGCAGTATAGGCTGATAATATTTTTTTTATAAGACCCGTTTCTTTTTCCGAATCAAAAGAAAAGCTTTATGTCCTGCAAAGAATTTGAGCAATTGTTGCCAATATTGGAGGCCATTCATGATGAGGAGGTAAAGAATCCGCACATCCCGGTGGCGGCCGAGCTTCAGGAAGCTGAAAACCTGTATCAGTGGTGTCAGGCCGATAAGGTTGCCCTTACCCGGAGTGGCCTCGACTGGTCGGTGGTTGCTTCGCTGCCCGTGAGAATCGCTGCCTGCACCCAGGCAGAGAGGGTATGGCAAAACCATTACCGTTCGCGAAAAGAACGAAATCAATGCCTTAAGGAAAGAATCCGTGAAGGTTTCGGGCTTAGGACGCGTCTGCTTCATTTTTTCGACTTTGCTTTTCGGGACGACCCGCAATGGAAAAGAATATCCCGCTCCATTAGAAATGACAGGAAAATTGTGGCAATGATTCAACATCTCAGTGATTTGTCTGCCATCGGAAAAGAAAAAAAAGAATTGCTGGAGAAAATTAATGTTGATGCCGGTTTGCTCGATTTGGCGGCCCAAAAGAGTGAAGAACTGGCCGGGTTATATGCCCAACGAACCCGCGACATGGCAGAGCAAGACCGATTGAAAGACCTGAGAAACCGCGCTTATACTTACCTGGCACAGGCTGTGAAAACCATTCGTGTGCATGG
Source organism: Thermophagus sp. OGC60D27 (assembly GCF_052400625.1). Classification (NCBI taxonomy): domain Bacteria; kingdom Pseudomonadati; phylum Bacteroidota; class Bacteroidia; order Marinilabiliales; family Marinilabiliaceae; genus Thermophagus; species Thermophagus sp. OGC60D27. The sequence goes on along the minus strand of NZ_JBQTGH010000009.1, from coordinate 140,933 downwards.
TCGCTTTGTTTTTCGTTATCTCCCCGATCGTCGAAAAGGGTATGTTTCGCATTACCGGAAGCTGCACTAAACAGCATCTGTCTTGGTCATGCTCGTTTCATTGAGGTTATTCCGGGGGGATTCATAAGGAATTAAATCACTCTCTGTTTCTTTTTTGCCATTCCCGGTATCAAATCAGTTCTTCCCCGTTATGGGGAATAAATAAATTGGACTGGGGAACATTAAAAATGATACGGGGAATATGTAAAATGATATGGGGAAAAGATACCTTAAGGTGTGGGAGAAAGTCGGTTTATTCGGGAAATGAAATAATCAGTAATAGAAGGTCTTCTGTTTATGAGAAATTATGGTGAAAGCCTCTGTTGGTGAAAGAAGGCTAAGTTTTCACGATCACCTATCTTTTAATCGAACCATCTATTCCAAGGTTCTTTTCCTCTGAAACACAAAGTTGGTCATTTTAAGATGGGGCTCGCCGTTCCATCGATAGGCCGCCAGCTGTCCGCCATTGGCCAGACAATTATCTACACAGCAAACATTATCGGCCGGCATCATGTGTGAAGGAGGAACACAATAATGTCCCACAAAGACCGGGGGTGCATCGGGCGGATATACATCGAACGGTATAATGATTTCGGGAGGGACCGTGTATTCTGGAAGAATAAACTTATTTCCAAACCCCATTTGCCGGAAAGTCTTTCCGTAGGGTGGTTCCCACCACTTCACGCGGAAGCTGGTGCGACGAATATTTTTTTGATCTTTGATGATCAGGTCGTGAGGTAGGTTGATTTCAATGCCTCTCGTGGTTTGACGAACCGCTTTTCCCAGCTCGGTATCGGGAGAAAAAATCTCAAGGAGTAATTTTTTGGTCAGCTTTCTTTTGGTCCGACGCTGTTCGATGCGTTCCAGATGTGATGGGTTCCAGTAGGCATGTACAATCCGAATGGGGCCCAGGTCAATGGCGAAGGGGAGCCGCCGTAGCCATTTGAGGTCGGCTTTCAGCTGCTCACGTTCATAAATATATTCAGCCCGAATATTGTCCATGAGCCTTTTGTTGGATCCGGTAGCCGGTTTAAAGGATTGATTGTCCCCGTTTTTGGTGAAATGACCGATTACATTCATCTCATGGTTTCCAAGAATGGCTAATCCACTGTCGTTTTCCACCATTAATCTAATGATGTTTATGGTTTCTCTGGTTTGCGGGCCCCGGCAGGTGAAGTCGCCCACAAACACAGCCTTACGTTCGGGATGAAACCAAACATCGTTGATTTTCCGGTAGTCCATCTGCTTTAAGAGCAGTTGGAGCTCACGAGCGTGCCCATGAACATCCCCGATAATATCATACAATACCTTTTCGGGTCTGTTGAGTGGGGCAACGGGCGTTGTTTTTACCTTATTAATGATCTTGAAAATCATGCGACAAATTTAACGATGCAAACCATGAACAAAAGTGATAATTATTTCTTTTTTTTTAGCAGAGGCCAAATAATGGATTTTCTGATTTTTTCATTCATGCTTCTTAAACGCAAGTATAGTAAGAAAATTAAAGGTATTTTTGCTTGACAAGTAAACCTTTTTAACTGGTTTTTTGTATTGCCAAACCTTAAAAACCGAATTGTAATAGATGAAGAAAATGATAAAATGGGGCATTATTGGATGCGGTAATGTTACCGAATTCAAGAGTGGGCCGGCCTTTAACAAGGTGGAAGCATCGCAGTTGGTGGCAGTCATGCGTCGAGACCAAAATCTGGCCATGGATTATGCCCGGCGTCACAACGTACCCAAATGGTATTCCGACGCCGATGCTTTGATTAATGATTCTGATGTGGATGCCGTATATGTTGCTACCCCTCCCTCGAGCCATGCAGAGTATGCCATCAAAGCCATGGAGGCCGGTAAACCGGTTTATGTGGAAAAACCGATGGCGGCCACCTATCAGCAATGCCTGGAGATGAATGACGTGAGCCGAAGAACAGGTGTTCCGCTTTTTGTGGCTTACTATCGGCGTACGCTGCCGGGATTTAACAAAGTAAAAACACTGATTCAGGATGGCACCATTGGAACCCCGCTGGTGGTTAATGTCATGCTGATTCGTCCCCCCCGACCGGAAGAGACCAGCGTGAAAGATCAGGCCTGGAGGGTGCAGCCCGAAATTGCCGGAGGAGGGATCTTCTATGATCTGGCATCGCATCAGCTCGATTTTTTGGATTATTTGTTTGGTCCTATCACCAAAGTTTCGGGGATCGCCAAAAACTTTGGGGGTTATTATAAGGCGGAAGATACGTTGGTGGCTCACATGGAATTTGAGAACGGTGTGTTGGGCAGTGGTACCTGGAGTTTTGTCAGTGATAATTCTTCGACCCGGGATGTTATGGAGATTATTGGCACAAAAGGACGAATAGAATTTTCTGCCTTTGGGCATGAGCCGGTATTATTGTTTAATGGTCATAACTTTCTGGAGTTTCCCTATATCAACCCTGAAAATATTCAGTTTAACTTGATTCGTAATGTTGTGGAAAGCATCCGGGGTAACGAAGAATGTGTCAGTACCGGTGAAACAGCGGCCCGGACCAATCAGGTGATGGAAAAGATTGTTTGTCAGAAATAATTTGGGCTAAGGCTTCACTTTCCATCTCTTTTTTCCATATCCATGGATCGATATCGGTCATTGCTTCCTTTATCACAGATATTTTTTTATTTTTGCACCCAAATTTAAACCTGAAGCAGGATGTTTGAGAATCTGTCGGAAAGACTGGAACGATCGTTTAAGATACTGAAAGGACAGGGTCGGATAACGGAAATCAATGTGGCCGAAACCCTCAAAGATATTCGTCGTGCCTTGCTCGATGCCGATGTTAACTACAAAACGGCTAGGAGTTTTACCGAAACGGTAAAGGAAAAGGCGCTGGGACAAAACGTGCTGACCGCCGTTAAGCCTCAGCAGATGATGGTAAAGATTGTCCATGATGAGTTGGCCAAACTCATGGGGGGAACCTCTACCGATATTGAATTGAAAGGCAACCCGGCCATTATTCTGATTGCCGGTTTGCAGGGATCGGGGAAAACGACCTTTTCCGGAAAACTGGCCAATCTGATTAAGAGCAAGCGTGGCAAGCACCCTATGTTGGTGGCCGGTGACGTCTATCGTCCGGCAGCTATCAACCAGCTTCAAGTGCTGGGTGAGCAGATCGGAGTGCCGGTATATACCGAAGAGGGGAATACCGATCCGGTGAAAATTGCCAAGGCAGGTATCAAAGAAGCCAAAGCCAAAGGTCATGATGTGGTCATTATCGATACCGCGGGACGTTTGGCCATCGATGAGGAGATGATGAATGAGATTTCGGCCATTAAAGAAGCTGTGAAACCTCAAGAAACACTCTTCGTGGTGGATGCCATGACCGGTCAGGACGCGGTGAATACCGCCAAAGAATTCAATGACCGGCTCGACTATGATGGCGTTGTGCTGACTAAGCTCGACGGTGATACGCGAGGTGGTGCGGCCATCTCTATCCGCAGTGTGGTTGAAAAACCCATTAAGTTTGTGGGAATGGGTGAAAAGATGGATGCCCTGGATGTGTTCCATCCTTCCCGAATGGCCGACAGAATTCTGGGTATGGGTGATATCGTTTCGTTGGTTGAGAAAGCCCAGGAACAATATGATGCCGAAGAAGCCAAAAAGCTTCAGAAAAAGATTGCCAAGAATCAGTTCAACTTTGATGATTTTATGGGTCAGATACGCCAAATCAAAAAGATGGGTAACCTGAAAGATTTGGCCGCCATGATTCCCGGCATGGGAAAGATGCTGAAAAATGTGGATATTGATGACGATGCCTTTAAGGGGGTAGAAGCCATTATTTCGTCGATGACGCCACTGGAACGGCAACAACCTTCCATCATCAACGGAAGCCGTCGCAAAAGAATCGCGGCAGGAAGTGGTACTTCCATACAGGAGGTTAACCGGCTGATTAAGCAGTTTGAAGATACGCGCAAAGCAATGCGTATGATGACGCAAGGAAAAAACCTCTCCAAAATGATGAACAGTTTCATGATGGGACGAAAATAAAAATGGCAAAAAGGAGAAGAGCGCTTGAAGCGACTTCTCCTTTTTTGTTTTTAATATAAATATTATGCAATTACTCGACGGAAAAGCTACAGCACATAATATTAAGGCCGAAATTGCCGAAGAAGTGAAAACGATGAAAGCCCAGGGGATTCGGGAACCGCATTTGGTGGCTGTTCTTGTGGGACACGACGGTGGTAGTGAGAGTTATGTGGCCTATAAAATCAAAGATTGTAAAGAGGTTGGCTTTAAATCAACACTGATACGCTATGAAGATGATGTTACGGAAGATGAGTTGTTGAAATGTGTTGACGACCTTAATAAGGATAAAGGGGTGGATGGATTTATTGTACAGTTACCCCTTCCCAAACATATTTCAGAAGAGAAGGTAACCCTTGCCATTGATCCGCGAAAGGATGTGGATGGCTTTCACCCTCAGAATGTGGGGCAAATGACCATGGGTTTGCCCGGATTTGTGTCTGCCACCCCGCAAGGTATCGTTGAACTTATAAAACGCTACCGGATTGAAACATCCGGAAAACATGTGGTGGTGCTGGGCAGAAGTAATATAGTGGGGCGTCCCGTGAGCGTATTATTATCTCAAAAAAGTGATTATGGCAATGCGACTGTTACGGTATGTCATAGTCGCACGCAAAATTTAAAAGAAATTTGCCGGCAGGCCGACATTTTGATTGCAGCTCTTGGCAGCCCCGGTTTTGTGACCGAGGATATGGTGAAAGAAGGAGGCGTGGTTATCGATGTGGGAACCACACGTGTTCCTTCCGATAAGACCAAATCGGGTTTTAAACTCATGGGCGATGTTCGTTTTGATGAGGTGGCACCCAAAAGTAGTTTTATTACCCCCGTACCGGGAGGTGTGGGGCCGATGACACGTGCATCCTTGTTGATAAACACTCTTAAAGCCGCCAAACAACGAATGGCCTAACCATCAAATGGTCTATGGGGTTAACCGTTTAACGGTCTAATGGCCTGACGGTTTTATGGCCTATTAATTTAATCGTCTAAAAATTCCTCCTATAGTTTTTAGTATAGCCGGGCAGTCTAAGGATTGTCCGGTTTTTATTTGTGGAAAGATGTCGGGGAGAAATTAGATTTTCATGATGTATTCGACCAGATTGTGGCCTTGTGTAAGACCGATTTTTTTCCTCAGCTTATAGCGATTGTTTTCTACCGCTCTGGCGGTGATGTTCATTAGAGAAGCGATCTCTTTGGAAGTCATATTCATTCGTAAATAGGCGGCCAGTTTGAGTTCTCTGGCGGTCAGGTTTGGGTGTTGGTCAATCAGGCGTTTCAGGAAATCTTCATGAACCAGTTCCAAATGGGTTTCAAACTGTTTCCAATGAGCTTCGTTGTCAATATCCCGGTCAATTTGCCGGATAACCGAGGCGACTTTTTTATCTATTAGGTTTTTGTCGTTAGTCTTTTTTATTTTTTGAAGCTCATCTTTGATTTTTATCAGGAAGTCATTTTTTCGAATGATATGCATAGTAGAGCTGACCAACTCTTTTTCTTTGTGTTTCATATCATCCCTCAGTTTTTCATTTCGGAGTCGGATCATCTCCTTTTCTTTTTCCAGAGTTTGCCGTTTAAGTTGTTCTTCCCGTTCGCGATACTTCATTTTTTGCTGCATAATTTCACGCTGCCGGCTTTTTTCAACAATTCTATTGGTGATCCCTATTATCAGGAGTACGAGTAGGGCTGCCAGGACAAAATAGATTGTTTTTGCCCAGGTGGTTCGATACCATGGTGGTAGAACGATAAACTTAAAAGAGGCGGGCATAGTTTGTACGCCATGAACATTTCGGGCTTTCACTTTGAAGGTATAATCGCCCTCATGAAGTCGGGTGTATTGACGGTTTTTGATTTCAGACCAGGGCGACCAGTCGGTGTCAAAGCCCTCCAAAAGTGTGGAATATTCCGGTTCTCCACCTCCGAACCATGTGGCCGAAAAGGTTATGTCGAAAGCATTATTTTTGAATTTAAACCTCGGTACAAATTTCTGAGATCCCGTATCGCTGTGGGAGTAAAAGATTAGATCGGGATTTTTTTGACTCCTGAAACCGCGGATATGTGCTTGAAATGGTTGATTATAATTTACTTCATTGGTGGCCGAGTATTGTCCAAAACCGTCTTCTATCCCAAAGAATGCCGTTTCTTTATTCAAAACAAAAACCGATTCAAATCCATTGACCAACTTGTTTTTAAATGGGATTAGCGGATTGTCAATTTTTTTGTAAGATCCGTCTTCTTGGAGGCGCAAAACACCAACTCCGTTGTCGGCAAAGAACCAAATGTTGTTGAATGGGTCTTGTTTTAACTGAACAGGGAATGGCCCATCTTTGGGAAAGAAGGATTCCAAAGGATGCTTGGTAAATGAAGAGGAATCGGACAAAGAGTAAATACCGTTTGGTGAGGTAAAGACAATTTTGTTGTCGATCCTCGATAATGAAAACCCCTGAATGTCTTCAATGCCACCGAAATGACTGGGGGTCTCCACCTTTGTTACCTGAGAGTAGTCTTGGCTTAAAGTTAACCTGAAGAGTCCTTTCAACCCATGGGCAATCCATAAGGTGCTATCCGACTCCCATTCTATGAATCGGCTAGATTCGTAAAAACCTTCTACGGCTTTGAAATATTTCCATCGCCCGTTTTTGTCTTTTTTCAATAGGTTGAGTCCGGTGTAGGTCCCTATCATTAGCAAATCGTGGGTGTTAGGCACAAATTTAAAAATCCATGCCCCATTAAGGTCTGGTGGAGAGATCAGGTCAGCGCGATCCTCTTCGATTCGGAAAATACCCAGATTGTGCCCCATTAATAATTCATCGGTTGTTTTATCTTTAAAAAGAGTCCATACCTGACCATTTGAGTTTTTAACCAGGTGAAAATCTGTTCTATCCTTGGTTGGACTTCTGAATTTTTCGCCTGAAATGGTGTAAAGTGCCTGATTGGTGCCCAGGTAAAAGGTTTCACCTTTCTTGGTCATGCAATAGCCGGTTCCGATGTCGTAATATCCCTGGATGAAACTGATGGCCGAATTATAATTGATTCGTGCGATGCCATTGTCGAGAGCGACCCAAATATTTTTTTGCTGATCGACAAACAGATCAAGAGCAGTGTTGTTGTTCAAGCCTTTGTCTTTGCTTGCAATCATCTTTATGTTTCCGGAGGTATCCACGATGACAACCCCCGATTGAATGGTGCCAAAAGCCAGGTCGTCTCCCGCTTTGGTACCACAAAAAATGTTGGTCTCTTTGAGGAAGTGGCTTGCGGGAACTGTCCATCGGCTTATTCCGTCGGTATTCCATAGATATAAACCATCATCCATGGTTCCAATGACCATTTCGTCGGCGGAAATTGGTATGATGGCTCCGATTGTTTTTCCGATGAATCTATTCCCTCCAGGTATCCTAAAAAGACTGCCATTTCGTAGTTCCATCAATCCTTCACTATCATCGTGTGCCAGTACCATTCCATTAACAAGAAAGGCTTCCGAAATTCGGGAGATGGAAGGAATAATATCAATTGACTTCCCGGGGGAATAAAGACAAAGTCCATTATGAGACTGAAATATAATTTGATTTTCTTTTTTTAGTATGTTCCAGAAATCTCCCATGTCGGGAACATTGTATCGGTCGGTTAGAGAGTTGTATTGGAAATTTCCTGTTGAATCCCTTTTATAGACTCCAAACTCGTCGGCCGCACCGATATAAATCTGGTTTTTGTCTGCAAAAACTGATCGGGGAAGATTATTCATTAGGTTGGGGTGGGAAGGAAGTAAACGCCAGTGTGTGCCATCAAATTCCAGAATGCCATTATTGTTGGCAAAATACAGCAAACCGTTGTCGGCCTGTGAAATGTTCCAGTTTTGAGTGGCGCCACCATACTCCCTACGGTTGAAATATTGAATATCAGAGATTCCATATTCAACCGGATTGGGGAACGTAACCATCCAATTGATAAAATATATAATGAAAAAAAGCAGATTTTTTTTCATCAGTATAAAATTAGGTTAGTTCATTGGCCTGATAGAACGCGCATGACTCCTGGTTTATACCTAATTCTTTTGTGATAATCTCACATTGTCATGCCTGTATCATCAGTATAAATGTTATCTATGTTATTACCCGAATGTTTCTCAAATGACAATAGTTGAATACACTCTATTTTTTGATAATTCTACATTGCCAAAATATTCAAATTTTAAAGAATGCGCATTTCCGTCCTGCGGTTGTTTGCTCTTCCTTCTTCCGTTTCGTTGGTGTCGACAGGTTTGCTATATCCATAACCTTGGTACTCAAGTCTGGTTTTGTCAATACCTTGATTGACGAGGTACTGGTAAACTGATTTGGCTCGGTTGATGGAGAGTTGAAGGTTGTATTTTTCGGTTCCCACATTGTCTGTATGTCCTTCGATTCTAATTTTTACCATGGGATTCTTTTTGAGAAACGATACAACTTCCTGAAGTTCTATGGTTGATTGAGATTTCAAATTGTATGAATCTGTTTCGAAAAAGACATTTTCCAGCCTTACCAGGGCACCTTGTTTTATGGGTTGAAGAGCGATATCCAAATGATAAGGTTGGTCAAGTGGATGGTCACCTTTGAGATCGAAATTACCGGAAAAGAAGAGATAACCCGGGTGGTCTGCTTTAAAGGCATACTCCCCGCCCGTAGGAAGACATACCAGGAATTGCCCCGAAGAACTGTTCCCTTCTGAGGTTACCACAACTTCTTCTGTTTCCAGATTGATAAGGTTAAATTGAGCCGGAAGTACTTCTTCTGTTTCTGCATCGAACACTTTGCCTTTAACATAAAGAACCGGGGTCGGCTGAAAGTCCCGGGGAAGATTAAAGCTGTAAATGTCCTTCCCCCTTGTGGAAGCCTTTTTTCCGTCGGTAGAGAAATATGCCTTTGATCCTTTTGCGGTGACAATCAGGCCTATCTCATCTTTGGTGGAATTGATGGGGGAACCCATATTGATCGGTTCAGACCATTGTCCTGCGGCTATTTTCCTGCTTACAAACAGGTCCATTCCGCCCAAACCGCGATGTCCGTTGGAGGAAAAGTAAAGCGTTTGGCCATCGTGGTGAAGGAAGGGTGAGTTTTCATCTTTGGGGGTGTTTACCGGTTTTCCCAGATTTTCAAGGTTGCCAAACCATGGTGTTCCATCACTTTTAAAACCTAATAAAGTGGCTTTCCAGATGTCTTTGCCGCCCAGCCCACCGGGGCGGTTACTGATGAAAAACAGGGTACGCCCGTCGGCCGAAAAATGTGGCTGGCTTTCCCAGTAGGGCGAATTTACCGGGGCACCAATATTTACCGGTTCACTCCAACCCTTTTCAGTCTTTTGTGAGAAGTATATGTCGCAACTTCCTTTTGAGTCGGGTCGGCCACAACCGGTGAAAAACATTTTGTTGCCATCGGCCGATAAGGTCTGGGCCCCTTCATTACTGTTGGTGTTAATTTTTCCGGGCAACAGACTGCGTGGCCTCCATTGTCCGGAACTGTCCACATGAGAAATATAAAAGTCTTCTTGGTAAAACATGGAAGATTTTGGTAGGGCGTCTTTTTTTTCTTTATAGAGATTCATGTCTCTCGGATAGAGAACGGTGAGGACCATGGTTTGCTCATCTGCAGTAAGGCTTGGCCAATATTCGTCGAAATCACTATTGAGGTTAGTTCCTTCGTTTTTGAGAGTGATGTCGTAAGGATTGTTCATGATTTGCTTTACGAACAATATTTGTTTGATCATACTGTCGGCCCTTTTGATGGCATTTTTGTCTGAATTAACCTTTTTGTAGCGTTTCAAATAGCCAATAGCCATATCGTAGTCATGAGCAAAAAAGGCAGCATTGGCAATATTCAAATAGGTGGGCAGGAAGAATAAAGAATCGGTTTGAAGTACTTTTTGCAAAATGCTAATTTCTTTTTTCCATTCCTTTTTCGTGTGATACAGATCTCCCAACAACAGCATTGGTTCCAGGAATTGGGGCTCCTTGTTCATGGCTTTTACCAGTAACTCTTCAGCCTTGGTATAATTGCCTGACGCATATTCGTTGCGCCCTTGTTCATAAATTTTTATGATTCGTTTGTTTCCGATGCTATATTTGTTTTGAGCAATAGTGCCAAGAGCGATGAGGCACATCATGACAAGGCAGATTCCGGCTTTTTTTTTCATAAATAAATTATCTGGTAAATTGTAGATGGTTACCTTCTTTGATGGCTTTTCTGGTTAAATCCATTAATTCTTCAGGCTTGTTGATAAAACCTGAAGTTTCAATAGGGGGATGGATAACCAGAGCTGTTTTTCCGGGCATAATATTCAAAAAGCCACGTCTTTTAATACGCCAAGAATTAACAATGGTTACCGGTAATATGGGAAGCCTCAGGTCCAGCGCCAGCTTAAAAGCCCCTCGTTTGAACGGTTTCATTTTTTCTGATTCGCTACGAGTGCCTTCTGGAAAGATGACAACCGAAGTTCCTCCTGTTAGTTTGTTTCTGGCTTCTTCCAGAGATTGCATGGCATGTCGGGGCGAGGTGCGATCGATGAAGATATGTCCTACCTTTTCACTGGCAAACCCGATGAAAGGAATTTTACGTAACTCCTTTTTCATGATCCATTTAAAATAAATACCGAGATAGCCATATAGCATGAAAATGTCGAATCCGGTTTGATGATTGGCCACAATTACATAGGATTGTCCGGGGGAAACATTTTTTCGTCCGTGGACATTAACTTTGACCGGTGTGATCCAGCAAGTTATTTTTGCCCATGCTTTTCCCCAAAAGTCTCCGGCATTGGGCGATACCATTATGGAAAAAAGGGCGGCCAGGATAGCACAGACAACTGAGCTGACTAAAAAAAGAGGCATAAATATCAACCACTTATATAATTGGTAAAACCAATACCACCAGGAAACTGCTGAATTTTCAGACATGTGAAAAAGAGTTTGGTATTATAAAATTTTCGTATTTTACGTGTGGCTAACAGACATACAAAAATAGTATAATTCACCTCATAGGCGAATTTTGCGTTGTTGAAAACAAAATTGAAGAAAAAGAAGGCGGAAAGCTTTAATATATAAAACAAATGCATTACTTTTGCAGCCGTTTCGTGTAATCTCTTTCTGAACTCAGGTGTCAGTTATATTGCACGGTTAAGTTAAATCTTCAAAAGCACAGAAAATGGATTTGATGAAAGTTGCTGAAGAGGCCTTTAAGACCGGGGTTGAGATCCCCGAATTCGGCGCAGGAGACACAATCTCGGTTCACTACAAAATTAAAGAGGGAAACAAAGAAAGAATTCAGATTTTCCGTGGAACAGTGATCCAGATTAAAGGCAACGGGAATAATAAACGGTTTACCGTTCGTAAAATATCCAACAACGTGGGTATTGAGCGTATCTTCCCAATGAATTCTCCTTTTATTGAAAAGGTTGAAGTTAACCGTAGAGGTAAGGTTCGTCGTAAGAGAATTTACTATTTACGTGAACTTACCGGTAAAAAAGCTCGGATTAAAGAGAAAAGAGTTTAGTTTCTTTATTAAAAGAAGATTAAAAGCTAAAAACGCTATCCATCATTGGTATTGGATAGCGTTTTTTTATGTGGTATGGTGAATGAGTGGGCTTGTTCGTAAATGCTCCTTGTTCGGATGGGAGGTAAGAAAGCCATTACGTGCAATGATATATGCTAGTTTTAGAAGTGATTGATTGAATAGAGCCGAAACTCATTTTCTGTAATTAATAAAATCTATTGGTTGGGATCTTTGCAGGTAAATCTCATTTAGCTAAAGTCTAAAAATTCTGCGTTTAATGTTATCATGATAATTCTACCAAGATGTCTTGTTACCTAACTTCTCTGTAAAATTTATTACCCCATTTTTCCGTAAAATCCAATCATAGGTTGGTCGTTGGGTCTTGGAGGATCTGATTGATTTTTCATTGGAGAGTTTATTTTCAAAAACCATTGTTTCCTTTCAGCTAATTGTTTATTTGAGTTAAATTGCTTTTAGTTGGTTGTTGTTGGAAAAGAATGTTTTAGTGTTTTGTCTACCCTTCTAACTAACAATTTACAACACCTTTTCGGATAGTTATTCAGATATACATGGCCAATTGTAGCATTACATTAGCAAATGTGAAAAATGTATAATTGTCAGTCATCTTGATATCTGTTAATCATTTTTTAATCAGTATTTGTTATGATGAAAACTTATCTATTCAAAGGTTTGTTAATTTGGCTGCTACTCATCGTATTTCCATCGGTGGGAAGTGCGCAACAGCAAGTTGTGCAGGGAACGGTTACCGATAATTCCGGAGAACCATTGCCTGGTGTCAACATTCTAATTAAAGGAACCAACTCCGGAACAGTTTCTGATATGGATGGATCCTATTCTCTGACCGTTAATGATGCACAAAGTGATGTTTTGATTTTCCGTTTTATTGGTTTTGCCGATCAAGAAATACCGATAGGTGGACAGAGTATTATTAATGTGGAGTTGGAAGAAACATCTATTGGATTGGAAGAAGTTGTGGCGATTGGTTATGGAACAGTCAGGAAACGTGATCTGACAGGATCTGTCGCTTCCGTGTCTGGAGAAAACCTACAGGACATTCCCGTTTCTTCCACAGCTGAAGCTATTACCGGAAAGCTGGCAGGGGTCCAAATCACCACGACCGAAGGATCTCCTGATGCTGAAATTACCATTCGTGTAAGGGGGGGAGGATCAATTACAGGAGACAATACGCCTCTGCTTATAGTCGATGGATTCCCCGTAGAAAGCATATCCGATATAGCGCCCAGCGACATAGAGTCAATAGATGTTTTGAAGGATGCTTCTTCTACTGCCATTTATGGATCCAGAGGTGCAAATGGAGTGGTTATTATAACAACTAAAAGAGGGGATAAGGGAAAGGTAAAAGTTAATTATAATGCCTATACTGCATGGAAGAAAATTGCCAATACACTGGATGTTTTATCTCCTTATGATTATGCAAAATTTCAGTATGAAAGATCTCTTTTAGCCAATGAACCAGAGAAGTATACCAATTTTTTTGGAAACTATCAGGACTTGGACCTTTATCGGGAAGTAGTAGGCAACGATTGGCAGGAACAAGTGTTTGGACGTATTGGTTTTACATTTAATCACAACCTGAGCATTAACGGAGGTAGTGATAAAACTAATTATGCGTTCAGTTACAGTCATATGGATGATGAGGCTATTATGAAAATGTCAGGGTATAAACGAGATAACCTGATGTTAAAAATGAGCAATAAACCTCACGATAAAGTTACGCTGGATTTTTCTTTTCGTTATTCTGATATCGATATTGAAGGTGGTGGAGCTAATGAACAAAATGAAATATCGTCTGCCGATTCACGTCTGAAATATGCAATGATATACCCACCGTTTCCTGTTACAGGGTTGACCGATTCAGGAGAAACGGATCAGGAATTTAATTTGTACCATCCCGTTACTGCTATTAAAGATAATGATCGATTTCAAAGACGGAAACGTTATAATATAAATGCCTCAGCTAGATGGGAGGTCTTCGATAATTTGACTTTTAAATCAGAAGTGGGGTTGGATGATTATCGGTTTAATGATGAACGGTTTTACGGTTTAACTACCTATTATGTGAAAGATCGTCCTTCTTCTGATTATAAGGGATTACCAGCGATAATATTTACCAAAAGAGATAGAACTTCTTTCCGTAATACCAATACCGTTAATTATGATTTTGATGATCTACTGAGTGACAGGCATAGTTTAAATTTATTGATGGGGCAAGAATACATTGTTACAAAACAGGAGTCGCATACCACAACTGTTCACGGGCTGCCTGAGTCATTCACTTTAGAGGAGGCTTCTGCACTGTCTGCACAAGGTGCCGCTCATTCCATCGAAAACTATATTAATCCTGATGATATTCTTCTCTCCTTTTTTGGACGAGCCAATTACAGTTTCGATGATAAATATCTTTTTAGTGCAACCTTTAGAGCTGATGGCTCTTCAAAATTTGCTGAAGGAAATCGTTGGGGATATTTCCCGTCAGCCGCTGTGGCCTGGCGTATGACATCAGAACCTTTCATGGAGTCAGTAGCTTACTGGCTCGACGATTTGAAACTCCGTTTTAGTTACGGAACAGCAGGTAATAATAATATCCCTTCAGGACAGATGGTTCAGACATTTGAGGTCAAAACCACTAATTATGTTAATGGTTTTGACAGTTATTGGGCTGCCCCTAAAACCATGGCCAATCCTGACCTTAAATGGGAAACTACTATCACTCGAAATTTGGGACTTGATTTTATCTTGTTTAATGGTCGGTTAAATGGATCCCTCGAAGGATATATTAACAATACTGAGGATCTGCTGATTCAGTTTCCAACACCGGGGACCGGATATGATAATCAATACCGAAATATGGGAGAAACCCAAAATAAAGGAATCGAAGTCTCTTTAAATTGGGTGGCTGTAAATAATCCCAACTTTGGATTGAGCTTTAGTGGAAACATCGGTTTTAATAAAAATGAGATTATTTCTTTGGGGCAGATGGATACATTTACTCAGGCATCTGGTTGGGCATCTACCGAAATCGGGGCAGATTACATTGTGGCCGAAGGGGGATCTGTTGGAAAGATGTTGGGGTATAGAAATGACGGTAGATATGAAGTGGATGATTTTCAGGGGTACGTAGATGGTGCCTGGATTCTTAAAGAAGGAGTGGTGGACAGTTCTCCTGTTGTAGGCACATTGCGACCAGGATCATTGAAATTATATGATGAAACTGGCGATGATTTAGTGGATGTGGATGACCGAGTGGAAATTGGTGATGCCAATCCTTTGCATACAGGCGGTTTAACAATTAATGCCAGGGCATACGGGTTTGACCTATCTGCAGCCTTTAACTGGAGCTACGGAAATGATGTTTATAATGCCAATAAAATTGAATATTCATCGACGAGTAAATACCATTCGCGCAATATGTTGACAATTATGCAGGATGGAAAGAGATGGACCAACCTTAGAGAAGATGGAACTATTAGCAACGATCCGGAAGAGCTGGCTGCCCTGAATGCAAATACCACCTTGTGGTCGCCTTATATGCAGAGATATGTTTTTTCAGATTGGGCAGTCGAAGATGGTTCTTTCCTGAGACTCAATACTCTTACTTTGGGATATTCTCTTCCTGACAATTTTGTGTCAAGATTCGGAATCCAAAATCTAAGGGTTTATGCCAGTGGTTATAATGTTTTTGTTTGGACCAACTATTCCGGTTTCGATCCGGAGGTTTCTACTCGTCGAAAAACGCCTTTAACACCAGGTGTTGATTATTCAGCCTATCCGAAAAGCAGATCCTTTGTGCTTGGTTTGAATTTGACATTCTAATCCTGTTTTTGTGGAGATTTTTATGATTGTCTTTATGTGAGTTATGTTCGATCAATAACTTAGAAAAATAATTAGCGATGAAAAATATTTTATATAAAATCATATGGATGGTAATTCTGGCAGGAATAGCGACCTCATGTGAGGAGGCTCTGGAAGTTGAATCAGAATCTTCTCTTGATGAATCTGTGATATTTTCTAATCCCAGTCTCGCAGAAGGAGCCGTGGCAGGTATTATCCATTCTTTTGGCGAAACCAATTCTTACAGGGGGCGTTTTATTCTTTATTATGGAATGAATACGGATACTGAAGTGACCCATTCATTGAAAGATGTGGATGGAGATAAAGCCAGGTTATCAAACTATAATACCAATGTGAACAATGGTAATATGAATACTGAAAATAATGCCTGGGCAAAGTTTTATGAAGGTATTGAACGTGCTAATATCGCTATCCGGGGATTGCGAACCTATGGAGATATTGAGGATAATGAACATATGGCTCAATTGCTTGGAGAAGTATTGACCCTTCGGGCGGTTATTTATAATGATCTTCTTCGTGCATGGGGTGATGTCCCTGCAAGGTTTGAACCTGTTAATGCAGAAACAGTGTATTTGCCCAGAGCTGACAGAGATGTTATTTATAAACAGTTGCTAGCTGATTTGGAAGAAGCTGCCGAATTGGTTGCATGGCCTAATGAAACGGAAATAACTTCTTCTACAGAGCGCATTAATAAGGCTTTTGTGAAAGGTTTAAGGGCCCGCTTGGCTTTGGCAGCTGGTGGTTTTGGACAAAGACCTGATGGAATTCGCCGAAGCAATGATCCGGATCTGGCTCCAGATAAAATGTACGAAATTGCCAAAAAAGAATGCTTGGATGTTATAAATAGTGGTACTGCACAGCTGGAAACCTTTGAAGGGGTTTTTAGATCTTTGCATCGGGAAGACTATGTTGCTGGGAAAGAAATTTTATGGGAAATTCCATTCGATGCCGGCCGAGGACGGGTTATCTTTGATTTGGGTGTAAGACATACTACTACCGATAAATATACCGGTCAAAATAGAGGTGGAAGCAATGGTCCAAATCCTTCTATATTCTACGATTTTGACGTGGATGATGTACGCCGGGATATTTCTTGTGTTCCTTATGAGTGGACCAATGGTGTGCAAGTACCAACCAATTTGAATAAGTTTTATTTTGGAAAATATAGATATGAATGGTTATTTGAGGAGTCAGGAAGAAGAGTAGAGGCCCCCAACGATGATGGCTTGAACTTTCTTTATATGAGATATTCTGATGTGTTGTTAATGGCAGCCGATGCCATCAACGAGCTCGATGGTCCAGAGGCAGCTGCTCCCTATCTGAGGACTGTGCGCGAAAGGGCATTTCCTAATAATCCCGAAAAGGTGGAGACTTATATGTCTGAAGTAACTGTCAGCAAAGAAGCTTTCTTTAATGCTATTGTGGATGAAAGGGCATTAGAATTTGTGGGAGAAAAACTTCGGAAAGCCGATCTGATACGATGGAATCTTTTGGGTCAAAAATTGCAAGAATCCGCCGAAAAGCTGGAACAGCTGGAAAATCGCCAGGGCAAATATGCCAATCTGCCACAAAACATTTATTTCCAAACCGCTGAGGATGGCGAAACAGTGCAAATTTATGGATTAAATTTTGGAGATACCGATGAAGAAGGGGCTGCTTTAGGTTATGCTGAAAGTAAAACATGGACCATGGAATCGGAAGGTGATCTGGTTACTTATTGGGATGCCCTTTACAGAGGTAATCCGGATGCACAGCAATACTGGCCTATCTGGCAGGTATTTGTCGATACAAGTAACGGAATGTTAAACAACGATGGTTACGGATACTAACCTCTTCTGCAGTGGTAGGTATGTATGAATTTAAAATATTATGATCCAGTTATGGAACAACCATCACAAGAAAGTTGGTTAAAAAGGGAAATGTGTCAAACTTTGTTGTATGAATATTTTCATATCAGTGAGTTATATGAAGATAGTCCTGATGGAAATAATGGTTGCAAACTGAACGATTATGAATTAAAAAATTAGACTTATGAACACAATATTTAAATATTTAATAATATTGTTGGGTACAGTCGGAATGATTGGTTTTTATGGATGTTCCGACGACATTGATCCAGAAATTACGGATCTCGAATTGAGCCGTCTGTTTTCTCCAACCAATCTGGAAGTGAGGGTTATTAATCAGACTTCTGTGAGATTGACTTGGGATGCTGTGAATTATGCCGAAAGCTATGAGGTAGAGTTTTATGAAAATGGAAATGAAGATTTTGCCGGTACGCCTGTTAAAACCAAATCAGGCTTAACCATGAAAGATTTACCTTACCTAGAACCAGGATTCAGAGGAGATACGGAATATTCGGTGAGGGTGAAGGCGGTTGCTGAGAATATTGCTGATTCTAAATGGGTGAGTACTGCTTTTGAAACAGGGACCGAACAAATTTTCTATGATGTAGATCCTGATGATTTGACCCATAATTCCGTTATTTTACGATGGCCTCCAGGGGAAGTGGCCACAACCATTACAATTGCCCCGGGGAATTTGGTTCATAATATTACCGATGAGGAAATTGCTGAGGGGGCTGCTCTTATCGAAGGCTTGTCCAGTGAAACCGATTATGTTGCAGTCATGAAGAGGGATAACGATACGAGAGGTACCATTAGTTTTAGAACCCTCATCGATCTGGGTGGTGCCATTCAGGTATTCCCAGAGGATGATCTGGTAGCAATTATTGATAATGCTGAACCAGATGACGCTTTTGCGTTGATGCCTGGCGAATATGTCATAGATGGTAATATTGGAGTGAGCAAAACAGTATCCTTAAAAGGGGTTTATCCCAACCAGAAACCAGTTATTAAAGGTGCAATTATTCGAATGAGTGGCGGTGCAGGCCTCGAACTGAGAAATTTGATTTTGGATGGTTCTACATCAGACGGAAATCAAACTATTATTTACGATGAAGAATTATCTACACCCTACGGTAAGGTCGTTATCGATGGCTGTGAAATATCCAATTATACCAAAGGTGTGTTCTATGCCAGTAAGGCTGTATTGATTGAGTCTGTTTCTATTACAAATACTATTTATTCAGACATAGAATGTAATGGGGGAGACTTCATTGATTTCAGAGGTGGTATGACCAAAAAACTTGATTTTATTAATAATACTGTCTACAACAGTGCTGCCGACCGTGATTTAATTCGTATGGATGACGATGGCTCAGATAATTTCCCTGGAAATAGCTGTGTGGTTACCTTTGAAAATAATACGTTGTATAACGTAATAAATAAAGAAGGGACAACACGACGGATTATGTATGTTCGGCATGCCGATCATTCGATTTTTGTAAGAAACAATTTGTTTAGTAATGTTTTGGCAAACTATTCCCGTCAATCCCAAACCAATATTGTTGAATTCGACAGAAATAATTATCATAATTCACCTAATTTGTATGACAACAGTTTCCCGCATTTTGATGGTAGTACAACCTACCTGACTGTGGATCCTGAATTTGCTGATCCTGCCAATGCAGATTTCACTGTTTCCCAAGAAGATATTATCTTTTATCAAATTGGTGATAGGAGATGGATCCCATGATGGGTTAACTGATTTTTTTAGAGGGTGTCTAAAAAGGCAAATTTTTACTCTTTAGGATTTTGTGTTGATTTGGTGAGTCTTTGAAATTTAGGTGGTTGCATAGAGTCCATGAAATGCACAAGAGTTTATTTGAGTTTTTAGACACCCTCGTTATTTTTTTTCGAATAGGTTAATTATGCAATTTTTAGATTAGTTTTACTGGGAATGTTTAATGTTTTTTTTGAATAATCATTATGAAACAGCTGTTTTTTCTTTTTGTAATTATTTGTTTAGGGAGTGGAATAGGATGTCAGAGTCCTAAAGCCAAAAAAAATAACCTAAAATGGTCGGTCAAGATGGCCAATTCCGTTATGACCAGGTATCCTTCTTTGGTAAGTTACCTAAATCCTGAAAAAATAAAATGGCAGTACGATATTGCCATGTTAGGACAGGCCATTGATAAATTAGGTCATGTCGATTCGGTTTATTCTCAATACATGGAAGATTATGTGAATTATTTTGTGACTGAATCAGGAACTGTTCGGCATTATAGACCGGAAGAATTTAATATTGATCGTATCAATCCGGCCAAAAATCTTATTACCGTCTACAAGCGCACCGGGCATGACAAATACCGAAAAGCCATTGAACTTCATGTGGAGCAGATGCGCCAACATCCAAAAACCAACAGTGGTGGATATTGGCATAAGAAGATTTATCCTTGGCAAATATGGCTGGATGGAGTTTATATGTCGACACCTTTTCTGGCACAGTATGCTCGGGAATTTAATGCCCCGGAATGGTTTGAAGAGGTGACTCATGAGATCCTTTTAACTTACAAGGTCACTCACGACAAACAAACCGGTCTATTGTACCATGCCTGGGATGAAAGTAAGCAACAACGATGGGCAAACCCGGAAACCGGTTGTTCACCGAATTTTTGGAGTCGGGCTATGGGATGGTATATGATGGCTATTGTGGATGTGCTAGAATATTTGCCCGAAACTCATCCGCAAAGAGATTCTATGATATCTGTCTTTCAGTCAACTGCGAATGCTCTTCTTAAAGTGCGAGATGAAGAAACCGGCCTTTGGTTTCAGGTGTTGAATTTAGGCCATCGTGAAGGAAACTATATTGAAGGATCGGGAAGTGCCATGTTTGCTTATGCATTTGCCAAAGGAGCTAATAAAGGATATCTGGACCAAGCCTATCTGAATGTGGCGAATGAAGTTTTTGACGGTATACTGGAAAATTTGATTTCCGTGGATGAAAATGGGTTGGTTACTATGCATCACATTTGTGGCCCCTGTGGATTAGGTGGAAACCCTTATAGAGATGGATCGTTTGAATATTACACTACCGAGAAGCAGGTAGATAACGACCCCAAAGGGGTAGCGCCTTTTATTCTTGCGGCCATTGAATTAAATCGATAGATGATGAAACATTCTTATTTGCTTGTTTTTATTCTCTGGTTAGGAATTTTTATTTGTGCATGTTCGGCTAGGGGGAGCCATAAAGAGGTTGATTCTGTTCCTGCCTTCCCCGGGGCCTTGGGTGCTGGGAAATTTACCACAGGAGGAAGAGGAGGCGAAATTATTTTGGTGACTAACTTGAATGACTCCGGTCCTGGAAGCCTTAGGCATGCCGTTCGCAAACACGGACCAAGGATAATTGTGTTTAAAGTATCGGGATATATCGATTTAAAATCACCTTTAGACGTAAATAATGGAGACATTACCATTGCTGGTCAAACGGCACCTGGTGGGGGAATCTGTCTGCGCGGGTATCCTCTGAAGATTAAAGGAGACAATGTTATTGTTCGTTATTTGAGAGTGCGGCCTGGAGATATTGCAGGTGAAGAAATGGATGCCTTTACATGTACTAATAATCGAAATGTAATCATTGATCATTGTAGTTTCAGCTGGGGAAGTGATGAGGTTTGCTCGGTGTATGATAACGAAAATGTGACTGTGCAATGGTGTATCATAAGCGAAAGCATGAACCATTCGGTTCATCATAAAGGAGACCATGGTTACGGTGGTATATGGGGTGGTAAAACAGCTTCCTTTATTGGGAACCTACTGGCTCATAATACCAGTCGTAATCCACGTTTTCAGGGTAGCAGGTACCATAAAGAACCTGAACTGGAACGTGCCGAATTGGTAAACAATGTGGTTTATAACTGGCAGTTCAAGTGCATGTATGGGGGAGAGGCTGGGCATTACAGTATCATTAATAATTATTTTAAACCCGGTCCGGCAACAACAAAAAGTGCAGGAAGAAATTTTTTTGAACCTTATAAACCCTATGGGAAGTACTGGATTTCTGGAAATATTCTTTTTAACAATGAAGGAATCACTGCGAAGAATTCATTAGGCGTAAAGGTAAAAGATGTGGAGGTTGCATCTTTCTTGGTGGAAAGCCCTTTTGAGATTTCAGCTTATGAGCCATTAAATGCTTTGGATGCCTATGATGAAGTTTTGAATCACGCAGGCGCTTCACTAAAAAGGGATTCTGTGGACGAGAGGATTATTCATGAGGTGAGAACTGGGACTGCAACCTATGGACATGGAGGTATCATTGATTCTCAAACTGACGTGGGTGGTTGGCCTGTTATAATGGAAACAGTAGCTGCCAGTGACCAGGACGCCGATGGACTGCCCGATGACTGGGAAGATGCCAATGGCCTAGATAAAAGCGATCCTTCCGATGCTTCAAGTTTTACGCTTTCCGAAATTTATACTAATATTGAACTTTGGATGAATGGGCTGCTCCAAGATTAAGCAAGGGAGAGTCCAATGTTTTAAATAGTCAGTTGAGGTTATTTTGAGTGACGGAAATGTTATCGAGAAAAAAGAAGATTTTAAGTTTAAACTAATAGAGTAAAAATGAAAAAAAATTTGGTATTTATTGCACTGGTGTTCTTTTGCCTGAGTATTAATGCTCAAAACATGACTGATATCAGTCTTAAATGGAAGGGCAGCACCCAGCAGGAATCTGAGATTGTATCTGAAAGTGGTGATTTGTATCAAAAATTAGCGCATCATGGACCTGCAATTGAGAATGAATGGATGGGGCTTCGACTTTATTTTGATCATAAAGTAGCAGTAGATGTTTATAATAAAACTCGTCCGGGATTAGAACTGGCTGAAGCGGAGTGGTATCCTACCGAAAAGCAACAAAAAGAAGGATGGGGCGCTGATCAGTACAAGGTTGGTTCTACTGTCGGTATGGGGGGCGTCAGATTGTGGGATCCGGTGAAAAAGGAGTCGGTTTTTCTTAATCCTGTATCCAAAAGAACGGCACATGTTCGAAAAGAGGCCAATATATCATATATGGAAATGCTTTCGGAAAATGTTCCATATATGGGTGATTCACTTGATATTTTGGTTCGAGTAACAGTTTTCTCTGGATTTCGGGAAGCGAAAGTTGAAGCCTTTGCCTTTTCCGATAAACCTGTTCATTTTCTAACCGGAATAAACTACCATGAGAAAACCAAAACAAAACAAGGCAATAACTTCATCTGTACTTGGGGAATTCATCCTGAAGATGTGGCCGCCTTTCAAATGAATATTGGTGCTGCCATCATTTATCATCCTGATAATTTTGCTAGCATTTCCAAAAAGAAGGATCAGTTTGAATTGGTTTCAAAACCTTGTAAGTATTTGTCGTTATGGGTTACTTCTGCCTGTGAGAAGGAAGAAGGATTTCCCTCTTATGAGAAATTTGTTGAATATGTTGGGAGTCTTGAGTTGTAATCCTTTATTTCTGTTCTAATGCCCAAAGGACGTTGTTGAGAGATATTGTAGATAAAAAATTTTTCGGATTTGTTTAATGATTGGAACGAAACGAGCATGGCAATTGTTGCCCCCAAAGAATATGGATAAAATTTTTGGTAAGCCATGCGAGTTCCATTCGATCAATAAATACGATAAAATCATTTAACGAATTGAGGCAGGAAGGGACTGTGTCGTAGGTTTTGACCATTGTTAAGTTCGTTTCAGCTACGGAGATGCATCTTAACCATTCAATGTTCAAGCGTTAGGATCGATTTTATGGGGAGTAGTATTCCCATGGTTTATCCAATAGACTTCAATGTTGTGGATGAACACCCATGAGGGTGTCTAAAAGACACCTTACGAGGTGTCTGTCAGACACCCTAAGAGGTCGCAAGCAGACACCTTATAAGGTGTCTGGCCAACACCTTATAAGGTGCTTAAAAAACACCCCCTGGGGTGTCAGGCATTGGCTTTATAAAGGAAGTGGAATCTCCTTTGAAAAGGTGGAGGGTAATACAGTTGTTAGTGGATCTTTGGGGTGGATATTTCTTCCACAAAACGATATTTTGGTATTGCTAAAAAAGGTGACGGGATGGAAATCGTAATTATGAAATTCATCCCGTCTTTTTATTGTCGCAAATATATTATTCAATGTTTACAGCAAACGGCAATACAGCACTTCGTAACTTCTTGTATTGCTTGTTGTTTCTTAGGTATTTTGTTATCAACGACAGTTTATACTGACCCGGGACGAAATAGTCGGGTATGACAAAAAGGATGAGTTTGGGATTATTCAAGGCGATGAATTCATCCGGTATTTTAATCGATTCTCCGGTATCGGTGTTGGTGAAGAAAATGCCTACCTGGTCGGCCTCGCCGGCTATTTTAATACCTTTTCCTCTCAATTCGACCGGACGACCAACCTTCAACTGACCATCAGTGTTGCCCGTTGTTTTATCGACAACGGAAAATAATTGAACGGAAGAATTTTTTTTACCAATAATATGGACTTCGGTATCTGCTAGGGCCGACCGTATAATGGATCCCTGAACGAAAGCAACTTTAACAGCGTGTTGTGCCGGATCCCATATTTTGTCAAGAAATATCCCTTTAATTATGGGCCGCAAAATGGCCAGTCCTATATTCACAATGAATCCGGCAAGCACCAGCTCTGCTACTTTTTTATGGAATCGTTCCACGATGTCCTTGGCCGTGGCTTCGTGTATTTCCATGCCATCTTGCTTCATCATACGGATTACGTCATCGATGGAGACCCTTCCTTTAGTGAGTGGGTAGGCTATGAATGCATTTGGTTTTTGGGTTAGATAGTTTTCACCTAATAATACATTTAAAATCTTTTTCATAATGATGTGTTTAAAAGGTTAAACTTGTCTGTCCCTATTCCGAGGGTATTTTGTGGTAAGTGCCCATTAATCGTTCGTTCTGTTTCTCAGGCCATGGGCCGTCCCCTATCGTTTAGTCGACTTTGGGGCGGGTTGATTGTCTGGGGAATTCATGCAATATTTTTTTCTTCCCGGTTGACTCCGTTTTCCTCTTCCATTTTAATTTGGCCTGACCATTTTATATCGATATTGTATTGGATTGCTGCGGTCTGACAATACAAATTTAATGCTCTATGTTTTAAATTCTACACTTTTTTTTCTTTAACCGGGGAATTAATTTATTGAGCAACAATAAAATTTTTTACGATCGATTTAGTAAGTTTGCCAACTTCCTGGAGACAGCCTGCCATGGTTAAGATGAGGTGGCAGGATGCTGCGCTTCTCCCAATTTAAGTTTTATAATTTTTTTATTGATGAACGAATTAGAAAAAGTAATTAAAGAGATGGATTTCCGGTATTTTGGAATGGGACAGCACAATCTGGATGCAGAAACCTTTTTGGCATCTGATAATACCGTTCTTTTGGATATCCGGGCTAGAGAAGAGGTGGAGACCGTGAAATTTCCTTTGTCGCATTTTTGTGAGGTGTTGGAAATCCCAACCAATGAAGTGCCGGATAGAATAGATGAAATACCAAAAGATAAGACGGTTGGTGTCTTTTGTTCGGCAGGGGTACGCGCGGTTATTATTTTTGTTTATTTGAGGAGTAAAGGTTACAATAATGTAAGGATTATTCCGGGTGGTTATGCCGGTCTGATGGAAGCTGTTAAGCCTGGAAAGCTGTTTAAAAAATTGAACCGATGAGCGAATTGATCCTGTCTGTAATCTTTATGCTCATTGCTTTTTTTATGACCATGACCGGCCGTGGGGGTGGTAATTTTTATGTGCTTACCTTGGTGATTTCAGGAGTGGGAATGAACCTTTCTGCATCGGTAGGGCAGTTTGTTTTAATGTTTTCATCCCTTATGGCTGCGATCCTCTTTAGTAAGCAAAAAATGAATCATTGGAAATTGACGCTATTGCTTGGGGGGATGCTCTTTTTTTCTGCTGTGGCCGGCGGTTTCTTGGGATCATATTTTAATGATCGGGTTTTAAAGGTCACATTTGCTGTGATGATGTTTTTGGCAGCCTTATTAATGCTTCGAAAACCCAACCGAAAGCTGAATATGGATAAGGCGTGGGTATTATTGCTAAAATCAGACGATCAGGTATTTTATGTAAATCTTTTGGTGACAGTGCCTGTGGTGATATTCTCCGGATTTGTTTCGGGGATGGTAGGCGTATCGGGAGGCTCATTTTTGGTTCCGTTGATGCTTCTAACCATGAATGTTCCAATGCATGTGGCCATTGGTTCGTCTACCATGCTGGTTTTTTTATCGGCTGCTGCCGGATTTTTCGGACATCTGGGGGCCGGCGTTTTTGACTTCAGCTTAGCGATACCTTTAGCAATTGGAGGTATAATAGGTGGTTATGCCGGTGCTAAAGTGGCATTGAAATCAAAACCTAAAAATTTGAAGTATCTCTTTGCTGGGACTCAAATTGTAGCATCTGTACTGATGATCTTTAATGCTTGGTAGCTAAATTCTTTTTATCTAGGGACCTCTGCAGAGCGGAGAGAGCCCTTTTTTTGTCTATTTACCGCTAATAATTCATTTTAATATCTTCCGGTTTTTATTTCTTTTACCTGTTTTTTGTAAAGCATTGAAAGCTATTTTTTAAGCTTGGATTCATTGTCGTCTATTAAGGAAATGCTGTTATTGACCAGGTTCAATAGGTGAACAATTGTATAAGATTTCGATTTATTAGAATAGATAACCCTTTTGGTCTAGTAAAAAATGAGGCAAAAGAAACGTTTATTGCCGACGGATTGCGATTCTGTTTATTCTTAAAATCTATCAAAATATAATTCATTAAAAAATTATGCTTTCAAAATTTGTGAGGAGTATTTCAACGCCTATCAGGCTAATCGAAGTCATAGAGGAAGCACCCTCTACCTATACCTTTAAATTCTCTGTACCGGAAAAAATACAATGGAGTCCCGGGGCTTATGCCCATTTTTTGAGCTCGTCTCTTGCAAACGGTGAAAAACTGAAAAAGGAGCTGGTAAGAGAGCTATCCATAATGAGTCATCCGGATGAGAATTTTATCGGTTTTACCACTCGTATCAGGGAAAATCCATCGCAGTTTAAACGAATTATGCTGAATATTAATGTGGGTGATGAAATTCGTATGTTTAAGATGGGAAATCATTTTGCCAAGGCGAAGTTTGAAGATCCCATTGTTTTAATAAGTATGGGCGTTGGCATCGCGACTTTTCGACCGTTGATTCTGGAGCATCTGAAAAAAACTGCGGCAAAAACACCTCTAATCAATATTAATATTGATCGTAGCGGCAATTTTGTTTATCGTAACGAGTTGGATAAATTACCGGACAACAAAATCCATAATTGTATGGTGACCAATAGGGCCGATTTGTATGAACGTATTGATCAGTGTGTCGACAGGAAATCAAAAACTTTTTGTGTCGTTGGGTCAAAAGAGTTTAATAAAGATATTGGTGACTATTTGCTCAAAAAAAAGGTGCCCCAAAAGTCGATCGTTTTCGATAAGCATTAAAAAGCTTGATTGTATGTTATTAATGCTTGTGTTAAGTGGATTATGGGCTTTGAATGCCGTAAAATAAAAAGGGTCAGTATCAAATACTGACCCTTTTTGTCGGGATGGCGAGATTCGAACTCGCGACCCCACGCCCCCCAGACGTGTACTCTAACCGGGCTGAGCTACATCCCGCAATAGTGCCTTGTTTCAAAGACGGTGCAAAGATAAATAAATTGAAGGTTTCAGCAAATAGTGTTGGTGAAAATTATTTCCATTTTACAATTTTTATTTTTTATGTGAAGAGAATGAATTGAGCATGACCAATTAAGATGATCAAAAATGATCATGCATAGAACTTCGTCATGGAGTTCCACTCAACCAATAAGATGAGGAAACTTTATCCGAGTAAACAAGTTTGAAGCGAGTAGTTCTGAAATTTGTATAGAAGAGGATATTAAGGTAATTTTTAGAGTTTTCTTGTCTGCCGAGAAGGTAAAATAATCAGTTTTGGGAAAAAAGAATATTTTGTCTTTGTTAATTATTTATTTTTGTGATTTGGAAGAGATAATTGAATCTTTGAATCAAAAAATAGAAAAGGGTCGGACAGAAGGTTGGTTGTCTTATGAAGTGTTTCATCTTTTCCTTTTGACGAATTAATTTTTAGTCGGGATATAATGAAGCCGACAACGAGAGGTTTGAACATCCAAAATAGAAAATTACAACAGGAATGAAGTCAATGGATAACGAATGGACAGAGCAGGAACTATTACGTGGTATTACCGAAGGAACGGAATCGGCCTTTCGTTATTTGTTTGATAACTATTATCCGATGTTGGTGTCCTTTGCTAACCGCTTTGTTGAAGACTTGGATTCATCAAGAAATATTGTTCAGGATGTTTTCGTTGGATTATACGATAAACGAAAAACCATTCATATACACACTTCGTTGAAGGCTCATCTTTATCAGTCGGTACGCAACCGTGCTTTGAATCAATTGAAGAAAGAAAAAATGGAACGGGAGCACCATGGAAAGATTAGGAATGAAATGGATGAACAGGTTAATAATGATGAGTTGTTGAATCTTAGTGAGCTTGAGGGAAGGATTAGTAGAGTGGTAAACGAATTGCCGGCCAAATGCCGTGAGATTTTTGTCATGAGCCGCCATGAAGGAGTTCCCAATGCAGATATTGCAAAACAATTATCCATATCCAAACGAACCGTAGAGACGCAAATCAGTAATGCGTTGAAGAAAATTAGAACCGATCTTAAAAAACATGGTTATTTGCCTTTTGTTATTTTGATTTTGGGATCGATAGCGTTGTTATTTTGATTCAGTCTAAAATATTTTTTTTGTACGTGTGGCGAATGGGTTGATTGTCTTAGGTAATGTATAAGAACAAATTTGGTTTTGTTAACCCTAAAATACAAGGAAGAAATGGAATTTTTACTTCAAATGTTTGCGGATTTACTGGGTACGCCTTCCACTGAAGAGGTGAACGCCAAAGCAGAAATAGAAAAGGCCAAAGCAGTTCGAGAAGTGACGGTCAATGAAGAAGAAAAGGCTCAGGAAACGTCGGTGATTTTTGGTTCGATACAATTTCATTAACTGGTGGTTCCAATTTAGCTGATGAATGCGAATATGACAGCTATTGCGGTTATATGAGCAAAAAGAAAAATTACATGGGAAAATCAGAAAATATACCAACTGAAACTTTGGTCCGATATTTTTCCGGAGAGATCAACTCTGAGGAGAAATTTCAGCTTGAACAATGGCGACAGCAATCGGAAGAAAATGAAAAGGTTTTTCAGGAATTCCAATTGATATGGAATGCTGGGTGCCGAGTACATCTTCCTAAAGATCTTTTGGAAAGTGATTGGCAAAAAATTCGGAATAGAATTTCTTTGTCGTCACCCAAGAAAGGGAGAGTAGTTTTGCTTGATGCTTTTATGAAGGTGGCTGCCATATTTGTGGTGATGTTTTTAGTGAGTGCCGCATTGTATACTTATTGGAATATTCCCGGATTTGGTCGGTGGACCGCTTTTAAGACAGGAGATTATGTGGATTCGCTGAGACTTCCGGATAATAGTATGGTATATCTTAATAATTACTCTTCTCTGAAATATCTGAAAAATTTTGGAGACGGGAAAAGAACTGTTTCCTTGGATGGTGAAGGTTTTTTTGATGTCCAATCCGATTCGGAGAATCCGTTCAGAATTCATACTCCCGAAGGAGTGGTAGTGGAAGTCTTGGGGACTTCTTTTCATCTGGAAACAGGAAGTGGAGTCGAAAATCTAGAACTCAACGTAACAAAGGGAATTGTATCGTTTAGTTACCGTCATACTTTGAAGCCTGTGGCTGCAGGAAATTCGGCTTTCGTCAAAGATGGGAAGGTGCATGTAGAACCTTATTCAGATAGCAACTTCTTATCCTGGAAGACGGGAAAACTCGTTTTTAAGCAAAGTTCTTTGCAGAATGTCGCCAAAACTCTGTTGGATTATTATGACGAAATAGAAGAAGTAAATGTTAATACGACCAGTGATGTGGAAGTGACTACATCCTTTTCCAATCAGTCGGTTTTAGCGGTCATTGAAGAACTGGAAATACTCTTTGATAAAAAATTCCTGCTAAAAGAAGGTGTTTTAACAATCTCTGACTAATTTCGAGGGATATTTCATCTAATTGAAATTCTCTTGAAATTGACTTCATTCAGAAATAAACATATAGAACGGATGGTGGTTGTCGTATTGATTTATGCGGCAACTATTGTTGTGGGCTCTGCGCAACGAGCTGAAAGTATCCGCTTTGTCATCGATAAGACAAGTGGTTCGACGGTTGAGCTTATTGATCACTTGCAGAAGAAAAGTGGGATTGTGATTAGTTATAGTTCTCGACTATGTCTGAAGGAAAATATTACCCTTTCAAGTGCTGAAAACACTCTTGCCGGTTTCTTAAATGAGATCTTTAAAGATTGTCCTTTTACTTATAGCGACAGGAATAACCGAATCATTCTTCGTCCCTTAAAATTATCCGAACAGAGTTTTACGATCAGAGGATTTGTTAGTGATGAACGAAGTGGAGAACGATTGCTGGGAGCCAATATCTATAATTCTACGCGCGACCAGGGGACAGCAACCAATTTTTACGGGTTTTATAGTTTGACACTTCCCGGTGGTGAAACGGAATTGAATGCTTCTTTTGTGGGGTATAAATCTGCCATCCGACGATTCAATCTTATCAGTGATACCGTTATCAGCTTTAGTTTGAGCCCCAGTGTGGAGTTGCCGGAAATATCTGTGTTAGGTTCGCGGATGCCCAATATGTTTGAAGGCAGTAGTTTTGGCGCCATGCGGGTATCGATGGATCAAATTGTTGATGCACCGGCACTATTTGGCGAACCGGATTTGGTTAGAGGCATTCAAATGCTTCCTGGTATTCAAAGCGGATCAGAAGGATTTTCCGGTCTTTATGTGCGAGGAGGAGGGCCAGACCAGAATTTGGTGCTTCTTGATGATGTTCCGGTATATAATGTAGGACATTTGTTGGGGTTCTTCTCCATATTCAATACAGAGGCCGTAAGCCAGGTGTCTGTGACGAAAGATGGGTTTCCTGCTCGATATGGAGGCCGATTGTCTTCGGTCGTAGATGTGCGTATGAAAGATGGCCGTTCCGACCGGATCGGAGGAGATGTGTCTTTGGGACTGCTTTCATCGGGACTGGCCATAGAAGGGCCGGTGTTTAAAGATAAATCAACGTTTGCAGTCTCATTGAGACGTACTTATATCGATGCATTAGCCGCTCTTTATCAATTGGGCGATGAGGAGAAAACCAATTATTATTTTTTTGATCTCAATGGAAAAGTAAATTATGAGTTTTCCGATCGTAGTAAAGTTTACTTGAGTGCTTATTGGGGGCGCGACAAGTTTTATACTTTGTATAATTTTCGAGATTTTGAGGTTGGTGTTGGTGGTAATCCGGACATACAGGATATTATATCTATCAATGATGAGAGTAATGCTGGTTGGGGTAATTTTACCAGTGCCTTAAGGTGGAACTATATTATAAGTAAACGTCTTTTCTCTAATGTTACTGCAACCTATTCCAATTATCGTTTTTTTATAGGTCTTAAAAGAAATGAGACCGAAGATCGTTCTCTGATATCATTTGAGCAAAAGTATTTAAGTGGAATCCAGGATTTTACTTTTAAAAATGACTTTGAATATTATTCTTCTCCTGATTACACTTTAAGATTTGGGGTGAGTGGTGTATTGCATCGGTTTAATCCCGGTGTTGATATTATGCAAACGACCCCGGGGTATGGAGATTCAGAAGAAACAACGGTAATAGAAGATGTAAGGGTCTCGGGTCAGGAGTATCGAGGGTACATTGAGAATGAATTCACTTTGGGTGCGAAACTATTGGGAAATGCCGGTCTACATACGGCTTTGTTTCTTGGTGAAACCACACCCTATTGGTCCTTTGAACCGAGGGTTTCTTTACGTTACCGATTATCACCCCTTTGGGATTTAAAAGGTAGTTATTCCGTAATGTCCCAGTTTATTCATTTGGTGGGTACTGCCGGTTTTTCTTTGCCAACAGATTTATGGTTGCCTGTAACCGATGAGATCGAGCCCATGCATTCGCATCAGGGATCCTTAGGGGTTAATATTTATTTTAGAAAAAGAAATAAGTTTATTCTTTCTATTGAAGGTTATTTGAAGTCGTTTGAAAATATATTAGCATATAAGGAGAGTACGGGATTTTTTGATTATAGTACAGCGTGGGAAGATAAACTGACATCCGGGCGTGGGGAATCGTTGGGAGGGGAAGTCCTTTTACAGAAAAACAGAGGGAAAATAACCGGATGGGTGGGATATACATACTCCCATACCACTAGTTTTTTTGATGGTTTGAACGAGGGAAAGTCGTTTCCCGGTCGCTATGATCGGCGTCATGATGCGAGTATTTTTATGAATTATCGAATAAATAGCCGAATTACCGGCAGTTTAAATTGGATGTTTGGTTCCGGAAATCCTGTTACCATCTCTGAAGAAAAGTATTTTGCCCCCACACTTCCTTTTGATGAGGCTTCAGAATTTGGCTATTCTCAGAGTGTAAAATCCATAAATAATTATCGGATGCCGTCATTTCATCGCCTCGACCTGGGAATAAATTTTAGTCAAAAGAGAAGCAGAGGAAAACGAATTTGGAGTTTTGGGTTGATAAATGCCTATGGACATCAAAATCCTTTCTTGTTGTATTTTGGTGAGAAAGATGATGCCCCGGAAGGATCAGCATTGAGGGAATTGCGGCAGTTGAGTCTTTTCCCGTTTCCAATTCCTTATGTCAAGTATTCCTTCAAATTTTGATTGAATTGGGATTTCTTGTCATGCTATTGGGAAACCGTTAAATTATAAAAACCGGGCTTGGATAGAAGAGATGGCCTAAATCGTTTGTGATTAACGCCAAATTTGTAGGTTCCATTCAAAATTAAATATTAATCAATAAAGTAATGACCCCAAACAGAGTAGTTTATATTTTGACGATAGTGGGAATGCTGTTTTTCGGCTGTGAAAAGAGTTTGAAAGTGGAATTAGAAGAAAAAGGAGGGAATCTGGTGCTGTTTTCGTTTCTTAACCCGGATTCTGCATTCAATGTGCATTTGAGCAAAAGTGTCAGCTTTTTTTCTATTGACGATTTTGAACGTGTTTATGATGGAAACATTACGGTTTATAAAAATGGAAAATTGGTAGATGATTTTATCTTTCCATTTGATCAGACCTGGGCCTATCGTGAAGACATTGGGATTTCCTATGGTGATACTTTTAGGATAGATGCTTATGATAGCAAGGGCAATAAGGCTTCTGGCGAGACTGTTGTTCCGCACCCTGTTTCGATGGTAATTAAAGATACGCTTAAGGTGGTGAAGAATGATCTTGGATTGGGATTAGATAGTTTACTAGAGTGCCATCTAATAATTCCGGACCCTAAGGCGGTATCCAATTATTATCAATTACTGGTATTTGAAGAAATTTGTAGCATTGGGCAAAATGATACCATTTGTAAACGAAATAGGATTGACTATTCCAAGGTTGATAAGGTCTTTTATGTACGGGATCAGGAGGGAAGTTTGATTGGAGGACTGGATTTTGAAGGCTGTTTTTCGGATTATTTGTTTAATGGTGAAGATTATGAATTAATTCTTTATATTCCTAATCAGTATATATTACCTACAGATTCACCTAATTCAAAGAGACGAATTGTTTTTATGCTCCTGTCACATACGAGACAGTATTTTGATTATTTTCGTAGTCGGATAATTGCTGAATTTGGCTATGATCTTCCTTTATTGGATCCGATTCTCATTTTTAATAATGTAGAGGGTGGTCTTGGGGTAATTTCTGCATACAGCATTTCATCCTGTTCATTAGATTTACCTTGAAATGATTTATTGAAGATTTCATTCGGTTGGACCGGGATTGCAAAAAATTAGAGGATACATAAAATTGCGTTGTAGAAGTTCGATTGGGCCAATAGATTATATGCGGATGAAACGAGCACGACCAAGGAAGTTGGTCGCAATAAGAGTATGTATCAACTTACGGTTATGCGAGTTCTAACAGGCCAATGAATAAAATAAATTTTATACTGATGAAAAATTGACAGATGAAGATGTCTCAATGTCATGAGCCGGATGAATAATTTTTTTGTTTTTTTGATTTTCTATGTCAAAAATGCGGAGCGGAGAAAACAAAAAATACTGAAAACTGGTTTTCTTTAGCAGTTTTGAATCTGGGATGTATTTGGCGGATATATAAATGGTAATGCATGGTATGTTTGATAGGTGTTAGCATTGATTAATTTTAATGTAGGAGAACTCACGTCAAACATACCTTTAAACCAGCATGATTAAAGCGTTTGCTATAATAATTTAGCAAAGTTGAAGGGATCATCAATAACCTTAATTTTTAGTTTGGTATTCTTTTTGAAATATGGAGACATCTCGATATTTAAAGTGATAGAATAATCTATAAAATAATTATATACTATGGCATTATTTGAAAAAATGGACAATTTGGGGGCAGACAAACCCGAACAACAAAACAAAACTGGAGAAATAACCGATGTTGAAAAAACAAGGGTTTTGATTGTCGGGTCAGGTCCTGCTGGTTATACAGCCGCCATATATGCGGCCAGGGCGAATTTAAAGCCTATGTTATATGAAGGTCTTCAACCGGGTGGACAGTTGACTACCACCACAGAGGTTGAAAATTTCCCCGGATATCCGGAGGGTGTCACAGGACCTGAAATGATGGAGGATTTGAAAAAGCAGGCAGCTCGTTTTGGTACCGACATTAGGTTTGGAATGGCGACTAAGGCCGACCTGTCAAAACGACCCTTTAAGATAACCATTGATGATAATAAAATCATTGAGACAGAATCGCTAATTATTGCGACCGGAGCAACAGCCAAATATCTTGGTCTTGAAGATGAAAAGAAATATTCTGGTTCAGGTGTTTCTGCCTGTGCCACCTGCGACGGTTTCTTTTACAAAGGTAAAGACGTGGCTGTAGTAGGAGGAGGAGACACTGCTTGCGAGGAAGCTACTTATTTGGCAGGGATTGTCAACAAAGTTTATATGATTGTACGACGGGATGTTTTAAGAGCCTCTAAAGTGATGCAAGAGCGTGTTTTTAATACCCCCAATATAGAAATACTGTGGGAGCATCAGACTAAAGGGTTGTTTGGCGACGGTGTTGTAGAAGGGGCACTCTTGGTAAAGAAAAAAGGTACACCTGAAGAGGAAGAAGTGAAACTAAAAATTGATGGATTCTTTTTGGCTATTGGCCATAAGCCGAATTCAGATATATTCAAAGATTATCTGGAAACAGATGAGGTGGGATATATTAAAACACAACCCGGATCCACTAAAACAAATGTCCCTGGGGTATTTGCCTGTGGTGATGTCCAGGACACAACTTATCGGCAGGCAGTGACGGCGGCAGGGACTGGCTGTATGGCCGCTATAGATGCTGAGCGGTGGCTTGCCGAAAATTCTTGATGTTAAGCCCTTTTGATACTGGAATACGAAAATAATTCAATAAAGAATTGACAAAATGTAATCTTTAAGTTGTGTCGGTTAAGATTCTATTTCCAGTGACTTGAAGCTCTTAATAAATGAGTTTTAATGATATGAGAGTGAAAAAAGAATGATTAAATCCTTTTTTCACTCTTTTTTTTGTTGATAAAGCCGGTGTTGTAATATATAGTCATAGACTCCGGCGGGAAGTAGAAATCTCAGATTTTTCTTTTCTTTTAAACCTTTTCTTATGAGAGTGGACGATATGTCCAACATGGGAGCATTAAGAACATTGACTGATTTAGGCAGGGCAATCACAGCTTTTTCGATAGGATATTCAGGTCGGGGGTAGACCAAGAGGGAATGTTCTTGAAGCAGTGTACGGAAATTATGCCAACGATCAATATTTATCAGGTTATCACTTCCGATGATTAATGAGAAATCATGGGTAGGATGAAGTTCATTTAATCTTTGCAACGTGTTTAGGGTATATGAAGGAACTGGCATGGAAAATTCGATGTCAGAGCTCTTAAATCGGGGCTCTGCATTAATTGCAAGATTGGTCATTGCCAAGCGGTGTTGGGCAGGTGCCAAATCTTCACTGTTTTTTAGAGGATTTTGCGGACTGACTACAAACCAAACTTCATCGAAGGGGGCATATTCCAAAACATAATTGGCCAAGGCCAAATGGCCTATGTGAATGGGGTTAAAAGAACCGAATAGGAGGCCTGTTTTCTGCATCTATTGTTCTATTTGAGTGAAATAAATTTATTCACCAGCATTTCAGCTTCTTCATAGGCTACTTCTAGTTGATCGTTTACGATAATTTGATCGAAAAAACGTGCATAGCCAAGTTCTTTTTCTGCTTTTGCCAAACGTTTCTGGATGATAGCGATGCTGTCTGTATCCCGGTTTTTTAATCGTTTTTCCAACTCATGCAATGACGGTGGCTTAATAAAAATAGCCAGAGCTTCTTGTCCATATTGCTTTTTGATGTTGGTTCCTCCCACCACATCTACATCAAGGACCGCCACTTTTCCTTCTGCATTTATTCGGTCTATTTCGCTTTTTAGTGTTCCGTAATAAGTACCCTGATAAACTTCTTCCCATTCAAGAAATTCACCATTGTTAATTTTCTTTCGGAATTGTTCGGTAGGTAAAAAATAGTAATCTACGCCGTCTTTTTCATTTTTTCTTGGGGGGCGATTGGTCGCTGAAATGGAAAAAGAAAGCCTGGGTATCTTTTGCATTAGTTGACGAACAATCGTTGTTTTACCGGAACCTGAGGGAGCTGAGAATATGATGATTTTTCCTGCCATAAGCATCCATTGATTAATCTAGAAAGTAGCTTGGGTTAAATTTACAAAATGTTGAGAATTTGTTCCTTTATCTTTTCCAGTTCATCTTTCATCTTGACAACAATTCGTTGAATTTCCGAATCGCTGGCTTTGGAGCCGAGGGTGTTGATCTCTCTTCCCATTTCCTGCGAAATGAACCCCAGCTTTTTGCCAACAGGACCTACTTCTTCTAAGGTTTCATTAAAATAGTTAATGTGATTTTTAAGCCTGGTTTTTTCTTCTGATATGTCTAATTTTTCGAGATAATAAATGAGCTCCTGCTCAAAGCGGTTTTCATCTACACTACCGTTGAGCTTCAAATTCTCCAGATTTTCTTTAATCCTGTTTTTTATCTTTTCTGCTCTTTGTTTTTCAAAGGTTGCAACTTCATCAAGCAGCTTCCTAATGCTTTGGTTGTGGTGCTTTACATCTTTCAACATGGCTTCACCTTCCTGTATTCTGAACTCATCCAATTGCTCAATTGCCTGTTGAAAACTTTTTTGAACAGCAATCCATTCTTCATCATCAAGTTCCGGCTGAGCCGATTTCATGGTGTCGGGCAAAGGCATGATAATACGTAAAAAATCTGTATTGTCGTTGATGCCTAGGTTTTTCGCAACAGATTTAAGCTGGCTGTGATACGCCCGGATGACATCTTCATTAATTTGTGAAATTTTATCCGGCATCATCGATTCCACATTAAACGTGATATCGATTTTTCCTCTTCTTAATGTTTGACCAATAATGCTTCTGAGGGCAAGCTCTTTTTCCTTATAGTGATTCGGAATACGGATGTTGACGTCCAGTTGTTTGCTGTTTAATGCTTTGATTTCTATTATTATACGTTTGGTTGGGAGTTGGCAAACAGCCTTCCCAAAACCTGTCATGGACTTTATCATTGAAATAAATTATTGATTGATGTTTAGGCATGCAAAGTTAGCTATTAACTAGCAATAAAGTTTTATTGGCCTTCGATATTTTAGGATTTGGCCTGATATCCTTTCTTGGAATGATTCTTTTAAATCCAGGATTGACTAATATATTTTAAAAAAAAATGAACAAAATATTGTTCTCTCTGTTTATTATTTGTGTTTAGTCTAAATTAATTAAATTAAAACCAAGGGCCATGAAAAAGTTGAGTTTAAGAATGTTGATTTTATTAATTGGGGTGTTAATGGTTGCATCATGCGACAAAGATGATGACAAAAAAGATATAATCCCAGTTAAGAGTAATACTATTGTGGATGTAGCCTCTTCCGATGATGATTTTTCTGTGTTGGTAGATGCGTTGGTCTTGACGGGTTTGGATGATGTCCTGGCCGATAAGACCGCTGAGTATACGGTGTTTGCTCCCACCAATAATGCTTTCGAGAGTTTGTTGACCGAGTTGGGTTACGAAGAGTTGGAAGATATCCCAACGGCGACTCTTACCAGTGTACTTTTATATCAT
Organism: Thermophagus sp. OGC60D27; assembly: GCF_052400625.1. Lineage (NCBI taxonomy): Bacteria > Pseudomonadati > Bacteroidota > Bacteroidia > Marinilabiliales > Marinilabiliaceae > Thermophagus > Thermophagus sp. OGC60D27. The sequence continues at coordinate 103,209 of NZ_JBQTGH010000009.1, read as the reverse complement.
GTTTTGGATGGTGAAGCAGTCGCAGCTGAAGTACAAACAGGATACTACAGTACAAAGGCTAACGGTCCCGAAGAAAATTATACTTTATCTATGTATGTGAATATGGATGAGGAAATGATTAACAGCCGTGCCACCATAACTACTACAGATATAATGGCGGACAATGGAGTCATTCATGTTGTGGATAAAGTGCTTTTGCCATTATCACTATCGGGGCATGCTGCCGTTAATAGTGCTTTTTCCATCCTGGATCAAATCGTAACCAAAGCCGGATTGACTGAAACGCTTAATAATGAAGCCTTAAGTTTTACGGTGTTTGCACCTGTTGATGCTGCTTTTGTTGAGTTGTTTACAAATCTGGGCTTTACTTTGGATGATCTGTCTGCAGAAGATTTAACACCCATTTTGCTTTATCATGTCTTAAATGGATTTACTGGCTCGTCGGAACTGGTGTCCGGTTATCTTTCGACCCTTAGTCAGGTGGGGGATGAGACCGTGAGCCTGCAGGTTAGTGTTGGGGAAACTGTTATTCTTAATGGGAATAGTAATGTCATAGTTACGGATGTAGTTGCGACCAATGGAATTATTCATGCTATTGATGAAGTATTGATTCCTCCTGCACTTGTAGATTTAGCTCTGGACAATTCAGATTTTTCTTATCTGGTTGAAGCTTTGGTAAAGGCAGACTTAGTGGAAGCCTTAAGTGCTGAAGGACCCTTCACTATATTTGCACCAACCAATGCTGCTTTTGAAGCGTTATTTGAAGCATTAGATGTTTCTGGGTTAAGTGAGATTGATGAGACCACTCTTGAAGCGGTGCTACTTTCACACGTTATTAGCGGTCTTTATTTGTCAGAAGATTTATCGAACGGGACCATTCAAACGCTTAATGCTGAGAAGATGTTGTCTATTAATGTCGATAATGGCGTCGTAATCGATGACGATATTAATGTTGTTTTGGCGGATATAAAAGGGACTAATGGCGTCGTACATGTTATTGATAAAGTTATCGTTCCCTAATAAAGGTCGATTGAAATAGGACAAAGGGGCTTCCTGAAGAACGTGAACAGTTCAACAGTTGTCCCCTTTATCATTGTTGTTTTCTTTTGCGTCCAGATTAAACAATATTTTGTTGGGCTCATTTTATAATTTGTAAAAATATGGCTGTTTATTCCATTAAAGACCTGGAAAATATTTCAGGAATAAAAGCTCATACTATTAGAATATGGGAGCGTCGTTACGGGCTCATCCATCCAAATAGGACTTCTACTAATATTAGGTATTATTCAGATGCCGATCTGAAAAAGCTGCTCAATATTTCGATCTTAAATCAAAAAGGTTATAAGATTTCAAATATCGCCAGCCTGGATGATAAGCAGCTTCGAGATAGGGTGTTGGATCTTTGTCTGGATTCAAGGAATAATGATATTCAGATTGAAAGTTTAATGGTGTCAATGTTGGAGCTGGACGAGAAAAAATTTGCTAATGTTTTATCAAGTGCGGTTATAAAATTGGGGTTTGAGGCTACAGTTGAACAAGTATTATTTCCTTTTCTTGAACGAATTGGAATGTTGTGGCAAACAGGAACTATAAATCCGGCACAGGAACATTTTATTTCCAATTTAATTCGCCAAAAAATGATTGTGGCGATCGACAATGAGATGCAAAGTCTTGTGGCAAAAGGGCCTCGTATTGTCTTTTTTCTTCCTGAAGGAGAAAATCATGAACTTGGTATTCTGTTCTATAGCTTTATTGCGCGAAAAGAGGGCTTGAATGTGGTATATCTGGGTGCATCCGTACCGATGGACGATTTGAGCGTTATCCATCAAATCAGACCTGCTGATGCCTTTTTTACTTCCTTCGTGACTGCCCGTGAAAAAAATGAATTGCAGACTCTTTTGCTGAAATTGAGCAAAGCTTTTGTGGGGATTCCTTTTCTGGTTAGCGGTAAACAGGTGAAAGAATTGCAACCTTACCTTCCAAATGGTTTTACCTCTATTTCTTCCATAAAGACTTTTAAAGAAAGCTTGAAAATATTGAAGTTTACCGAATAAAGTGAGCTTGATTTCTACGCCTTGCAATGTCAGTTTTTCAAAACTTCTGAAGTTAGAAACAGAAACAGACATGTTCGGTCGAAAATGCTATTTTGACTTGGTTGCTGTGATTCTATTTGTAATGTAATGAGGTTGTTATGATGGGCTTAAACCACCTTCTTATTTTTCCATCTTCCCGTCAGGTAGTAGATCAATGAACCAATGAGTCCGATGATCCACCCACAAGGGATGGCCCACCAAATGCCGGAGGGTCCTATTTGTCCGGAGAACCAGGCTGCCAAAGGAATCCGGATTAACCAAAGTGATATGAGTGTGATAAACATTGGAATAAGCGTATCACCAGCACCTCTGAGTGCGCCATGCATAGTGAACATCGTTGCAAAAACCGGATAAAATGAACTGACAATTAGCAGGTAATTCCTTCCATATTCAATGACTTCCGCACTAGTTGTGAAGAGCGACATGAGGTTTTTTCCTTGCATGATTACTATAAACATAACAGCCAGGCTGATTGCCCACGACATTAATAGGGTGGCTCGTAATCCTTTTCGGATTCTTAAGATTTTTCCGGCCCCCATATTCTGACCCACAAAAGCGGAAAGCGCCGATGCCAAATTCATGGCCGGCATGGATGCCAGTGCATCTATGCGACTAGCTGCAGTATAAGCGGCCAAAACAGGGGTCTCAAAATTGTTAATTATTCTGATTAGAGCCATCATGCCCAACGCCACAAAAGCTTGCTGGAACCCGGTGGGGAGACCTATTGCAATACTTTTTTTGAAAATAGCCCGGTCGAATACCAGGGATTTGCGATTGAATTGAAGAAGATGTTGACGTCGGTTTAGGATAAATGTTGCCGCTAAAAAGGTGCCACCCTGTGCTACAATAGTGGCAAATGCCGCGCCTTCTATACCCCAGTGGAATACAAGAATAAATAGTAAATCCAATAGGATGTTTGCGATGGTAGCAATGCTGAAAAATAGCAATGGGGTTCGGCTGTCTCCGAGGCCTCGTAAAACTGAGGCAGTACTGTTTAAGGCAAAATAGATAAGTAATCCCGACATGTAAACGGAAAAATAGCTCACAGCTTCAGGCATTACATCTTCCCCCACACTCAATAAGGTAAATATTTCTTCTGCGAATAGAATTCCTGAAATTGATAATACGATTGACGCGATAAATATAAAAACGAATAACGTACCAATAGCTTTTTTTACATTGTGATAATTCTTCGCACCAAAATACTGACCAATAACTACAGTTGCTCCACTTCCAATGCCGATTACGAAGGCAATTAACGTATAAAAAATGGGAAATGAAGCACCTACAGCTGCCAGTGCTTGATCCCCTAAAATCCTGCCCACAATGATGGAATCAACTATATTGTATAATTGCTGAAAGATGTTTCCAATTACCATTGGTATGGCAAACTTAAATATTAATTGGCCTTCACGACCATATGTCAGATCTTTCATTAATATTTTGTCTTTAGCCGTTTGCAAAGCTATGCAAAATAAATGTTGTGCGAAGGAATGAATGGGCCAAAATTGGCAAAAACCGGAAAATGAATTTGCTCTGCCGGTTACAAGACCTCTGGTTTGGATCTTTCCTCCGGCGCTGTCATCATGAGTAAGTACGGTACCGATGTTTTCTTAATGGTCAACTAGTCGAAACTATTTTATAATGAAGAAGAAAAACGTTTGAAGAAGGTTTTCAAAAGCATTATGGTTTTCACTTTTCGAAAAGTGTACAAAAACACTTACTTTTGTTGATCAAATGGTGGCTATTATGGGGAAAAAACTAATTCTTTTTTGTTTTTTAGTCTGTTTTTTTTTGATGTCAACTTCTTCCCGAATTCAAAGTCAGGAAGTTATTGAATTTATCCGTCCTGGATCACAGGATCAAAATAAAACTTATTCCACCATATTGAATACCGATAAAGAAGAATCTGAAAGTGTTAATTGGCAAAGCCATCTTAAAAATAATTTGCCATTACAAGAGTCTCATGTTTTTTCTTTTGGCAGAATCCAATTTGAGACGATTGATTATTACAGTCGATTTATTGGTTCAAGAGTGCTTTTTCAGGAATTCTTAAATCATTTAATCCGGACCACCGATTTTTTTGATGATTTCAATCTTTTGAAATTGTTGGATCGGAAGAAGGTCACAAGCGATTATAATCCGTTTGCATTATCGCTAATGTATAAGGGTGTTGAGTATCCGCCAGTATATGACTATCCTTCAATGTTTGATACTACCCAATTGGACAAGTACCAGAATTTTCTAAAGCATCCCGCTGGGGCTGATACTTTATTGAGGGTGAATGAGTCTTCACCCGGGATCGATATTATGAATAAGTTTTTGGTTGAATATCCCTATTTTACAGAAGAAATATGGGATAGTATTCCTGATCCGCCCAAAATTTCATTCGGTGAAGGTTGGATCGAAAAGCGGAGTGCACATGATGAAATAAGCCGGCTTTTAAACTATGAGGACTTAAATACCAGACGCGTAATGGAAAAACGAACCGGGGTGGTCCGTCGATGGACCTATGGGGGAACAGAGAATATTCAGTTTTCTCAGGCTTATCTCGAGAATTGGGCCAAGGGAGGAGAGAATGCCATTACATTGCTTAGTGATTTGAGGGTCAATGCCAAATATAAAATCGATAATGTTGAATGGGAGAGTTATGCCATCCATAAACTCGGTATTCTGAGCTCTGAAGAACGGAAAACCAGAGTGAATGATGATTTAATAGAACTTAACACAAAATATGGATTAAGTGCTAGTAAAAAATGGTACTATAGTGGTCTTTTTAATTTTAAAACGCAGTTTTTTAACGGATATAATAAGAATGATACCGAAAAGGAAACGCCTATTTCCGGATTTTTGGCACCTGCTTATTTGACCATGGCGTTAGGGATGGATTATAAGGAAAAGAATTTTACCTTGATGTTATTGCCTTTTACATCCAAGCTCACTTATGTGGCCGATACTGCCAAGTTTGATCAGACCAAATATAATATTCCGGCCGATAAGAAAAGTGACAATATGGGGGGAGCTTCTGTTGTGAATAACTTTAAATGGGCGTTTGCCAAAGACTTTAATCTTGCCTCCAAATTTGATTTTTTCTATGAATATATGGGGAGAGATAATCAAATTCAAGGGGAGTGGGAATTGATATTGGATATGAAAATCAATATTTTTCTCAGTACCAGAATTGGAACTTATTTGAGATACTATAGCAACGAATCGGACAAGATTCAGTTTAAGGAAAATCTAAGTATTGCCTTTAGTTACAGGTTTTAAGGGAGATGCCTGGCTTTAACTTAGTTTAACTGATATTGATCTTTGAGAATGAGAATTCATCTTATCTTTGCCCGATCATTATAGGGGCGGTTATGGAGTGCGTGAGGAGGAAATAAAGAGGTGGAAATTATATTTTTGTTAAATAGAATTAATGGCCTGAGGCGATAAGAATAATAACTGAATTTTTAACATAGTTTTAGTTGACTTCGGCACAAGCTTTGTTTATATTGGAATAAGTTTTCTCATAGTTTAGGGTTAGGTTTGGTTAATAGAGGGTCGTTCATTGAAGATGAGCGACCCTCTTTTTTGTTGGGGAATCAATATTGCTATCGTTTTTTAAAGGCCTGTACAGATAAAGAATTTCCTTTAAATCTGGCTTTTTTGAAGGCTTTAATTAATTCTTTTTCGTAATGACGGTCAGCCTCAAAAATGGTATTGGCCGGTTGAATATCAATTTTTCCGATTTGGATATTGTATTCAGGGGTATGTCTGTTGATGAGGTTGATTAATAAGTCGGGGCGCATGTTGTTTTTTCGTCCCAGGTTAATAGAGAATTTTGAAAAACGTCTTCCTTTTTCTCGTTTTTTTCGTCCTTTCTTGTTGGTATAACTTTCTCGTTCTCCGGACGAATTGAGGTCCGGTGCATTGATGTAATCGTTGTATACCCGTGCAAACTCTTTGGAAAGAATTCCTTGGATGATTTCTTCTTTAGACAGGTGGCTCAGTTTTTCTTCAACAAGGGGCATGTACTGTTCCATAGGAAAGCCGTTTTGGTTGGCAGTTTCCAGGGTTTCCAGATATTTTGTTAGTCTTGTCTGAAATACATCGATTCCGGCCGGTACCATTTTCCGTTCGAAAGATTTTTTGATTTTTCTTTCCAGCATTTTTATTTTATTCTGTTCTTTCGGCGCAACAATGGCTAAGGAAGTACCAGATTTTCCTGCCCGTCCGGTTCTTCCACTTCTGTGAATGTAATTTTCCGTCTCATCGGGAAGATGATAATGGATGACGTGGGTGAGATCGTTGACATCAAGCCCTCTGGCGGCCACGTCTGTTGCCACTAAAATCTGCAGATGCTTTTTCCGGAATCGTCCCATTACCTGGTCACGTTGTCCCTGTGATAATTCACCATGCAGTGCATCGGCATTATAGCCATCAGCGATCAGCTTGTTGGCGATATCCTTTGTTTCCTGCCTTGTTCTGCAAAAAATGATACTGTAAATATCGGGATGCATGTCAGCAAACCTCCTTAGGGCTTGATAAGTTGCAGATGGAGAGGTTACCATATAGAGGTGCTCGATATTGTCGGCCGTCTGATTGGAGCTGGTAACGCTTATTTTCGTTGGCTTCCGCATATTTTTGCCAGCAATGGACTCTATGTCGGGTGGCATGGTTGCTGAGAAAAGAAGGGTTTGTTTCTCGGAAGGGGTTTCTGCCAGAATCGCATCCATCTCATCTTTGAAACCCATTTTAAGCATCTCGTCTGCTTCGTCCAGTACCAGGAAGCGAATAGAAGATAAGTTTAATGTTCTACGGTTGATTAGGTCATTTACTCGTCCGGGGGTGCCTACAACCATGTGGCAACTGCGCTTGATGGCACTTATTTGCCGGTTTATTGGTTCCCCGCCATATACAGCCACTACAGAAACAGACAGGTTGGTACTGAACTGTTCGATGTCACGAGTGATTTGGAGGCACAATTCACGGGTGGGACAAAGAACAATGCTTTGTATCTCTGATCGAGAGGGATCGATTTTGTGGAGTATTGGAAGACCGAATGCTGCCGTTTTCCCGGTGCCGGTTTGTGCCAGAGCCACTAAATCATTTTCAGATTCTAAAATGAAAGGAATGGTTTTCGCCTGAATGGGGGTGGGGGTTTCAAATCCCATGTTTTCCAGGGATTTGAGAATTTCCGGACGAAGCCCGGTTTCTACAAAATTTTGCATATGATTATTTTAAAAATGTCTTAATTTTAAACTTTTGATGGTTCTATGATCGGTTTGTTCTAGCTCCCCTGAGCAGTGGACGTAATGTCGCACTCTCAATGGTTTATGTAACCCTGTTGATCGGGGGGTACATGCCGGGCCGCACCAAAGTGTCTATTAAGTCTCTTTTGAAGAATTTTGAATGATCTTCAACCAAAAAAGAAACGTGCTCACTTTTTTCCTTAAGTATCACGTTTTGCAACCTCGCCATCAATTTTGGTTGAACTGAACGTGAAGGGTTTTTGCGCTATTTCAGACTGCATCCAAAGGAATCGTCTGCAAAAACATGCAGCAAAGGTAATGTCCTTGAGCAATATTTAAGTCCTTTGAGCTTAATAATTAATGAAGTTTAACTAAAAAGAGTTTTTCTTGGTTTTGTAATTTCGAAAATAAAAAAGAAAAATTTTCTGTTCGAATTATGGAAAAAATTTATCTTTGCATTTCAGACATACCAGAACAGAATGATTAAAGGAGATAAGAATAAGGAATTTAAGTTTGCTGTTAGCAGTTCTTCAGACGTCCCGAAATTCAGACAATTGGTTGACTCGGTCAATAATGCTATTTCGGAAGATCGTTTGAGTGTTGGAGATCATTTACCATCGGTAAATCAGGTTTGCAAAGAGTATAAACTTTCTCGGGATACTGTGTTTAAGGCCTATTCCCTTTTAAAAGACCAAGGAGTCATTCTGTCGGTTCCCAATAAAGGCTACTTTATTGCCAAGGAAATTAGAAGGGTATTTTTGTTTTTGGATACTTTTAAGGCGTATAAAGAGGTCCTTTATGATTCGTTTTTTAAGAATCTTCCTAAGAATGTGATTGCAGATGTCCATTTTCATCACTACAAACCGGAGGTATTCCGAAAGCAAATTGAAGAGAGCATTGGAAAATATGCCAAATATGTAATCATGCCTTTTGATCATCCTTCCGTACCTGATACTTTGGGGATGTTACCTGAAGATAAACTGTTGTTAATAGATTGGAATATTTATGCTTCTGAAACCAATAATGTTTTGTATCAGGATTTTGGCCAACCGGTTTTGGATGAGTTGGAAAAAATTCTTCATATGGTTCGGAAGTATAAAAAATTTGTTTTTGTATATCCCGAATACACGAACCATCCCTATGATTCTGTTGAGTATTTTAAAAAGTTTTGCCGAAAACATAAGGTTAAACATGAAGTATTGCAAGACAGTAATCAGTTTAACATTGAAAAAGGGGTTGCATACATGAGTGTTAGTGATCGTATACTAGGACGCTTTTTGGAACAATCTCGTGAAAAACAACTGGAACCCGGAGAAGATGTGGGCTTTTTGTCCTATAATGAAACGCCTATGAAGAAATTTATTTATAAAGGGATTACAGTTATTTCGACCGATTTTCGAATGTTGGGCATGAGGGCTGCTGAATTTGTGGCGAATGATTCCCCTATGCGGATATGCGTGCCGACCACCATTCATGTTCGAGAGTCTCTTTAATGAGAAATAGTTATGGGTGCGAAAAATAGTTTTTTATTTATACAAATCAGAACAGAACAGAGTAACACATGGCTTACACACTAGGATTTGACATTGGAAGTTCTTCCGTTAAGGTGAGCTTGCTGGATATCGAGAAAGGAACAGGCATTGCCTCTGCCTTTTATCCGAAAAAGGAAATGAGCATTTCTGTCCCTCATCCCGAATGGGCAGAACAGGACCCGGAAGATTGGTGGAACAACCTGAAAAAAGCGCTGGGAGAAGTGCTTACCGAGGCATCCGTAAAGACCTCAGATATCAGAGCAATTGGGATAACCTACCAGATGCACGGATTGGTGGCTCTGGATAAAAATGGTCAGGTGGTACGACCTTCCATAATATGGTGCGACAGTCGCGCTGTCAATTATGGACGCGAGGCTTTTCATTCGCTGGGAGAAAATTGGTCCCTTGATCATTTGCTTAATTCACCGGGAAACTTCACCGCTGCCAAATTGGCCTGGGTTAAAGATAATGAACCCGAAGTCTATGACCGGATTGATAAGATTATGCTTCCCGGTGATTATATTGCCTATCGTCTTACGGGTGAAAAAAATACTACTTTATCTGGTTTGTCCGAAGGCATATTCGTTGATTTCCAGAAGAATGAATTGTCCTCTGAATTGATGGAATATTTTGGTTTTTCGACAGACCTTATTCCGCAGCAAGTCCCGGTTTTTGCGCCTCAGGGGACATTAAGATCGGATGTGGCAGATGATCTTGGACTGCCTTCCGGTATCCCGGTCTCTTACAGAGCCGGTGATCAGCCTAATAATGCCTTCTCATTAAATGTTTTGGAGCCGGGAGAGGTGGCCGCAACTGCCGGTACTTCAGGTGTGGTTTACGGAGTGAGTGACCAATTGTCGCCGGATGCCCAATCTCGCGTGAATACGTTTGCGCATGTTAATCACAGTAAAGATCAGAGACGGCTGGGGATTTTGTTGTGCATTAACGGAACGGGGATCTTGAATGCATGGTTGAGGCATAATACAGCGAAAGATCTTGATTATGCCCAAATGAATGAGATGGCATTGTCGGCTCCTGCAGGTGCTGATGGATTGCGGTTTTTCCCATTCGGCAATGGGGCTGAACGTGTCCTTGGAGATGCCAACCCGGGGGCGACCTTAAACGGACTCAATTTTAATATCCATCGGCAGAGCCATCTGTTAAGGGCCGGACAGGAGGGCATCGCTTTTAGTTTCAGATACGGAATGGATATTATGCAGAAAATGGGGGTTAATACCAAAGTTATTCGTGCCGGCAAGGCCAACATGTTTTTGAGCTCTCTCTTTCGTCAAACATTATCTAATCTCGCCGGAGCTACCGTGGAATTGTACGATACGGACGGATCACTCGGCGCAGCAAGAGGAGCAGCTCTTGGGGCCGGAATCTGGAAATCCCCGCAAGAAGCTTTTGAAAATCTGAATCAACTGGAGGTGGTAACACCCAATGAAGAAGCCGAAGTTATTAATAAGCATTATGATGATTGGAAACAAAAACTGAATAACATTTTAAAATAAGAAACAATGGAAGTACTAATCGGAAAAAAAGAATTTTTTCCAGGAATTGGAAAAATTAAATTCGAAGGTAAAGATTCAAAAAATCCTTTGGCCTATAAGTGGTATAATGAAGATGAAGTGGTTGCCGGAAAAACGATGAAAGATCATCTTCGGTTCGCTATGGCCTATTGGCACACACTGACAGGGGATGGCGGCGATCCTTTTGGTCCCGGAACTAGAATTTTCCCTTGGGACAACTCCTCCGATGTGATGGAGAGAAATCAAAACCGGATGGATGCTGCCTTTGAATTTATGACCAAGATGGGGATCCCCTTCTGGTGTTTTCATGACGTGGATGTTGCTGGCGATGGTTCGGTTGCAGAGATTGAAACTCGGCTACAAAAGATGGTTGAGTATGCTAAGGAAAAACAGAGTGCTTCGGGAATTAAACTTCTGTGGGGTACTGCTAATGTATTCAGCAATCCTCGTTACATGAACGGTGCTGCTACCAATCCTGATTTTACGGCCGTAGCACACGCAGGAACTCAGATTAAAAATGCTATTGATGCAACTATTGCTCTTGGCGGATCCAACTATGTCTTTTGGGGAGGACGCGAAGGATACATGTCTTTGCTTAATACATTGACCAAACGTGAGAAAGACCATCTGGCTCGTATGTTAACTATGGCGCGTGATTATGGTCGTAAGAATGGGTTTAAGGGAACCTTCCTGATTGAACCCAAACCAATGGAGCCCACCAAGCATCAGTATGATTTCGATTCTGAAACAGTTATCGGCTTCCTGCGTCATTATGGCTTGGATAAAGACTTTAAACTGAATATTGAAGTGAATCATGCTACCTTGGCGCAACATACCTTCCAACATGAGTTGCAGATGGCTGCAGATGCCGGTATGCTCGGAAGTATTGATGCCAATCGTGGTGACTATCAAAATGGTTGGGATACCGATCAGTTCCCTATCAATGTCTATGAAACCATTGAGGCCATGTTGGTTATTTTGGAAGCCGGAGGTTTTACCACCGGTGGGGTTAACTTTGATGCCAAAGTAAGAAGAAATTCTACAGATCTGGAAGACTTGTTTATTGCTCACATTTCAGGTATGGATGTATTCGCCAGAGCGTTGAAGGCTGCTGATCGTATTCTTTCTGAATCTGATTATAAGAAAATGCGTGCCCAACGTTATGCATCCTTTGATTCAGGGAAAGGTGCCGAGTTTGAGCAAGGAAAACTGACCCTTGAAGACTTGCGAAAAATTGCACTTGAGTCCGGTGAGCCTGCCTTGATTAGTGGTAAGCAGGAGCTTTATGAACAGTTAATTAACCTATACATTTAAAAGTGCTGTTTTTGCATTGCTTGAGGAGCGGCAGTAATAAGGATGCTGTCGCTCCTTTTTAAAGCGATGTTTATTATTTCTTTTTTGTGTCGTTTTGTTTTGGTGATTCATCGTTAATCAACAATAAAACTTTAAAGAATAGTTTAATGGATGGAAAAAGTAAGTATTATGTGGTTGCCATAACGTTGATTGCAACGTTAGGTGGTCTTCTCTTTGGTTATGATACCGCTGTTATTTCCGGTGCAGAGAAGTCTGTTCAGGCCTACCTGATCGAGAGTCAGGGGCTAAGCTCTATTATTCATGGTATTACTACTTCGAGTGCACTTATTGGGTGTATTATTGGTGGTCTGATTTCGGGATTATTAGCTACCGGGTTTGGCCGTAAAAAGTCTCTTCAGTTTGCAGCGATTCTATTTTTCCTTTCTGCTCTTGGATCCGGCTATCCAGAGTTTTTGTTTTTTGAGCGGGGAGAACCTACCATCGGTTTGTTGTTAATGTTTAATTTTTATCGGGTTATCGGCGGTATCGGTGTCGGCTTGGCCTCGGCACTCAGTCCCATGTATATCGGTGAAGTGGCACCGGCCAGTATTCGTGGTCGGTTAGTCTCACTGAACCAGTTTGCCATTATCTTTGGTATGCTGGTGGTTTACTTTGTCAATTGGGGGATTGCTCACGGGCAAACCATTGAATGGATTAATGAAATTGGATGGCGGAGAATGTTTTTATCAGAGGTGGTCCCGGCAGGGCTTTTCGGAATTCTTCTTTTCCTCGTTCCTGAAACGCCACGTTATCTTGCTCTGAAAAACAATGAAGAGAAAGCATTTCAAATTCTTACAAAAATTAATGGGAAAGAGGTTGCTCAGTCGGTGATGGGCGAAATAAAGGAGAGCTTAAAGCAACATACTTCAGAAAATTTATTTTCATTTGGGAAGGCAGTCATTGTTATTGGGATTTTACTATCCGTTTTTCAGCAATTTGTAGGGATTAATGTTGCCTTGTATTATGCGCCCCGGATTTTTGAAAGTATGGGCGCTGCTAAGGATGCTTCCATGTTGCAAACCGTTATCATGGGGTTGGTGAATGTGGTGTTTACCGTGGTGGCGATCTTTACGGTGGACAATTGGGGTAGAAAACCCTTGTTAATTGTTGGTTCGGCAGGTATGGCCATTGGTATGTTTGCCATTGCCGGATTGGCATTCTATGACATTATTGGCATCAGTACCTTGGTCTTTATGATTGTTTACACGGCGTCGTTCATGATGTCATGGGGACCCATTACCTGGGTGTTGATCTCTGAAATCTTTCCCAACAAGATTCGGGGAAAGGCTGTTGCCATTGCTGTTGCTGCGCAATGGACTGCCAATTATCTTGTTTCATCGACCTATCCTGCCATGATGGAGTTCAGTAGTGCTATGACCTATAGCATTTACGGAATCATGAGTGTCTTGTCTCTTTTGTTTGTTTGGAGATTTGTTCCGGAAACGAAAGGACGCACTTTGGAGGATATGGAAGCCCTTTGGGAAAAGAAAAACTAATCGGCTATACGGGTGATCATTACAATAGGAAAAGGCCGGCAATGATTGCGTTGCCGGTTTTTTTATTTCGGTTGGTGAAGATTGTTCAGATCTGTTGAGTGACAATGCGGGCAGGAGGTTAAAGGCGTCGATGCGGTAGTGAGTTGTGCACATTTCTTGCAGCGGGCCCAATAATTCTCTGAAATATAGGTGCCTCCTTCAATGATAATGGCTTTTCCTTCGACCAACGCTTTGGCAATGGTTTTTCGTGCTTTTTTATAAACTCTCGTGAAGGTTGGGCGGGAAATGTCCATGCGCTGAGCGGCCTCTTCCTGATTCATATTTTCATAATCAATGAGTCGGATCGATTCATATTCTTCGAACAGCAACACAACTTTATCGATATTCCTCATCTTTATGCCAACGGGTTTAAAGCCTTCGATTTTGGGTGGAGAATCTATTTTTCTGAGTCTGCGTTGATTGGGCATTATATTTTGTTTTGAAGATTGTTGAGACTGTAAGGATACAAAGATAAGGAAAATAGGTATAAGACTTTCCGTCGTTGACTCGATTGCCTCCTGTGGATGGATCATCGCTTCGGATTATGGAGTCAGTCCGTGGTCCATGCTTATAGCAGGATGGTTCCCCAGTAGTGATTTTTCCGGGATCCCTGAAAATGATGGCCCTTGACTTTACTTAATATGAACCATGAAAAGGTCAAATTATGCCATGAATTGTTCCGTGGTGAAAAACAAATAATTAATTTTGCCGCCATTAAAGAAAAAAGTCGATGCATCAAATCAATGAATTATATAAAGGCGCCGAAACGCGTCAATGTAAAATGGTTTTTCCCGGTACCTTAAATGCAAATGAAACTTTATTTGGCGGAGAGATCATGAAGTGGATGGATGAAACTGCATTTATCTGTGCCACACGTGCCACTCGTCAGAAGATGTTTACTGCATCTGTGGAAAAAGTAGAATTCAAGGCACCCGTCAAAGAAAATTCTATCGTTGAGATCATTGCCAATGTCAAAAATGCCGGACCGGTGAAACTGGAGGTAGAGGTGGAGCTGTATGCAGAGTCGCTTTATGATGACGAAAAAGCATTGGCTGCAAAAGCTTTGTTTGTGATGATTGCTTTGAACGATCGGGATAAGGTTACCAGACTATCTTTTCATCATCTAACAAGTTCCTACAAAAAAAAGTCCTAAAAAATTTGGATATTAAATGAACAAATGTTCACTTTGTGGTGGGAATTTAATTTTGAAAATAATTTGATTTCCTGATGTATGAAGTTTATGATGTGTGGAAAGTGGTTGGTGTTCTATTATGGACCATGGGTGACAGATAGCATCTTTCCCTTGCAGAGGGAAATCGTCAATATTCATTAAAATAAATTATTATGCCAGCAGGTGACAAAACCGGACCAGCAGGACAAGGTCCTCGCTCCGGAAGAGGAAAAGGTTTCTGTAGTGGAAATCAAACACCCGGTTATGCTAACGATGAGGATCGTCGTCGGGCAGGACGGGGAGGAAGAGGCCAAGGTGCAGGGAAAGGCAGAGGACGCGGTCTCGGAAGGCGTTAAGCTTTGAGTGGATAGTGTTTTGTTTTCTTTGTGATTGATTGCAACCGGTGGGTTCTTAATGCTGCTTTATGTATCCTGTTGAGACCACCGGTTTATGTTGAAAATAAGTTCAAATATTATTTTATAAAATATGGAACAGAGAATTGCTATTCCCGTGGTAAATGGTCTTTTGAGTGATCATTTTGGCCATTGTCAGTATTTTGCCGTTGCCGATGTTGTGGATGGCAAAATACAGGAGATCAAAGAAGAAGTGCCGCCGCCTCATGAACCCGGAGTTATCCCCAAATGGCTCAGCTCAAAAGGTGTCAATGTGGTGTTGGTGGGTGGCATTGGACAAAAAGCCGTGACTTTATTCAATCAGTTTGGTGTGACCCCGGTGATTGGAGTGCCGAAAAATGCTCCGGAAGAGCTGATCAAAGATTACCTCAACGGTCAATTGGTCACCGGTGAAAATCAGTGTAGTCATTAATAAATTTTTGTTTGTTGACAAATGGTTGGCGGGATCTTTCTTTGGAAAGGTCCCGTTTTTGTTTTGTCAATTGTTTCCTTAAAACCATTAACTTTGCCACTTAATTTTTTATGTAGATGACAACAAAGAGAAAACGTGTAGTGGTCGGTCTGTCGGGGGGGGTCGACTCCAGTGTGGCGGCCCGGGTCTTAATGGATCAGGGCTATGACGTGGTGGGGCTGTTTATGAAAAACTGGCACGATACAACCGGTGTGCTGGAAGCTGACTGCCCCTGGCTGGATGATAAGTTTGATGCCGAAGCAGTGGCTAGAAAATTGGGTATCCCGTTTCATTTTATTGATTTGAGCCGGGAATATCGGGCCAGAGTGGTGGATTATATGTTCTCCGAATATGAAAAGGGACGGACCCCGAATCCGGATGTCCTATGTAATCGGGAAATTAAGTTTGATGTTTTTATGGAGAAGGCCTTTGAATTGGGGGCCGATTTTGTTGCCACAGGGCATTATTGCCGCAAAGAAACGATTGAAACGCCAAACGGTGTAATGCATCGTTTGTTGGCAGGCTCTGACGGCAACAAAGATCAAAGTTACTTCCTCTGCCAGTTATCTCAGGAGCAATTGGCTAAGGCTTTGTTTCCTATAGGCGATATGGTGAAGCCTGAGGTGCGGAAAATGGCCGGTGAACTCAATTTGGTAACGGCCCATAAGAAGGACTCGCAAGGTATTTGCTTTGTTGGGAAAGTGGACCTTCCCGTGTTTTTGCAGCAAAAACTTAAAGCTCAAAAAGGGAAAGTGTTTTTGGTGCCCACAGATTGTGAACTCTTTAACCGGGAATGGAATCGCACGGCGGATGACCCTTCCAACGAAGTTCTTGAAGCGTTGGCTTTACCCTATGCTTTCCATCCTAAATACGGCTCTAAAATAGGCGAACATAACGGCGCTCATTTTTACACCATTGGGCAACGCAAAGGGCTTAATATCGGAGGATTTCCCGAGCCTTTGTTTGTGTTGGGGATTGATGTGCAGTATAATCAGGTTTTTGTGGGAATGGGGAAGAAGCACCCCGGATTGTTCCGGAAAGTGTTGAAAGTGAATAACCGGGAAATTCATTGGATCCGTCCCGATTTGGCCATGAAGGTCGGGGAGTCCCGGAGATTGAAAATACGCATACGCTATCGTCAACCACTGCAGGATGGCGTACTGTATCAGCGAGAAAACGGTCTTTTTATTGTTTTTGATGAGTTCCAGAGAGGAATTACTTCGGGGCAATTTGCGGCTTGGTATCAGGATGATGAATTAACCGGATCGGGAGTGATCGCATGAAACGAGCATGACAACGTAGAGTTGTCACCACAAGAACATGTATAAACTGATGGGCATGCGAGTGCCATCAGACCAATGAATGTACCTAATTTTATACTGGTGAAAAGAATAGGTTTATTGTCCGATACGCACGGGTTTTTAGATCCCCGTTTTTTCCGTTTGTTTGATGAGGTGGATGAAATTTGGCATGCCGGCGACATCGGTTCGGAAACACTCCTGTGTGATCTTGAGTCGTTTAAGACCTGTCGCGCCGTCTATGGCAATATCGATGACTGGAAGATTCGTGCTCAAGCTCCCCAACATCAGCGCTTTGAGTGTGAAGGGGTGAAGGTGTGGATGACTCACATTGGCGGGTATCCCGGTCGATATTCCCCTTTAGTACGTTCTCAATTGATTCAGGATCCGCCCGATCTGTTTATTTCGGGGCATAGCCACATTCTGAAGGTGATGAATGACAAGAAACTGGGCCTGCTTCATATGAATCCGGGTGCGGCAGGAAAAATAGGAATTCATCGCATTCGCACTGCCATCCGTTTCTCCATCGACCAAGGCAAAGTGAAGGAGTTGGAGGTAATCGAGTTAGGTGATCGATAATCCGCTGTTATTTAGATGGTTTAGGGGGTATATAATATTTCTTTGTTCTTCATATAGATTTCATCAATAACTATAGATAAAATAAAAGGCAAAAAAGTACCGGAATTATTGCAGAGTAGATTCTCCTTTGTAATTTTGTCTGTCGAGAAAGAGATGAATTTATAACAATATAAAATTTTATTATTATGGCAGTATTAGTTGGAAAAAAAGCACCGGAATTTAAAGCCCCTGCAGTAATCAACGGTGGAGAAATTGTTGAGAATTTCTCATTAAAGCAGTACGAAGGAAAAAAATATGTTGTTTTCTTCTTTTACCCTGCAGACTTTACTTTTGTTTGTCCTACTGAAATTATTGCTATGCAGGACAAAATTGCAGAATTTGAAAAAAGAAATGTGGCCGTGGTGGGTGCCAGCACCGATCAGGAATTTAGCCACTGGAAATGGTTGCAGACCGAGAAAAAAGATGGTGGAATTAAAGGGGTTAAATTTCCTTTGGTTGCCGACAGCAGCATGAGCATTTCTAAAAACTATGATGTGCTGGCTGGCGAATATTACTACGATGAAGAAGGAAATGCGATTTATGAAGGCGTTCCTCAAGCTTACAGAGGATTGTTCCTGATTGACAAAGAAGGTGTTGTTCGTCATCAGGTGGTCAATGACATGCCTTTGGGTCGTAGTGTTGACGAAGTGTTGCGTATGGTTGACGCATTGCAGTTTTTTGAAGAAAACGGAGAGGTTTGTCCTGCCAACTGGCATAAAGGTGAAGAAGCCCTGAAACCTACTCAGGAAGGTATTGCAAGCTATCTCGGGAAAAAGTAATATTACCATTTAACCATAGCTTTTAAGCCACTCTATTTAAGGGTGGCTTTTTTTGTTATCGAGAATTATCCGCTTAATTTTGCAATTATGCGTAAATGGTTATCCTTCTCTTTGGGCGTTCAGGATGAAGTATTTGAACGCAGACTTTACCGAATGGTCAATTGTTTTGATTATGCTGCCGTGTTGGTGGATAAATATCCATTCTATCATGGAGACGTACAACCATACCGTGCTTTCGACCTGTTGGCCGGATTCGATGCCATCGATGTCATCCATGATCATCTTGCCCAGATGGATGCAGCCATCAATGCCGCCGGTGATTGGTTTCTGGGATATTTCTCCTACGATTTAAAGAATGACCTTGAATCCGGTTTGTCTACCTCACACAAGGAAAAATCGGGATTTCGTAAATTGAGTTTTTTCCGGCCGCGCTTTTTGCTTAAGAAAAACGGCCAAGACTGGTCCATGGGTTATGAGAGCCGGCTGGATACCCCAAAGACATGCCATGCTTTTATTGATCGGATCAAGCGGTTGGCGGTTGCAGATGATGCTTTGCCGAAGGTCGATTTCAAATGCAACATGTCGCACCGGCAGTACCTTGACGGGGTGGAAAAGTTAAAAGAGCATATCCACAGGGGAGATATTTATGAGGTGAACTTTTGTATGGAGTTTTTTTCCCATGAGGTTAATGTGGATCCGGCTATGGTATTCGAAAAATTACTAGGAATATCACCCATGCCTTTCTCTGCATTGTTAAGGGATAATCACTCTTTTTTAATGGGGGCCTCGCCCGAACGTTATTTACGGAAGAGAGGTGCCATGATTCTCTCACAGCCCATGAAAGGAACCATCCGGCGAAGTGATGTTAAAGATCGGGATTTAAATCTGATGAGAACGCTTTCTGAATCGGAAAAGGAGAGAGCCGAAAATATTATGATTACCGACCTGGTGCGAAACGATCTGTCGCGTTCTGCCGCGCGCGGAACCGTTAAGGTGGATGAATTGTGCAGCGTTTTACCATTCCCCGGCGTTTTCCAAATGATCTCTACCGTAACGGCACAAATGCATCATGATGCGCATTGGTTGGATCCTTTAAAACATAGCTTCCCGATGGGATCTATGACAGGGGCGCCCAAGATTAAGGCGATGGAGCTCATTGACCGCTACGAGAAAAGTGCCAGAGGTCTGTATTCCGGTTCCGTGGGCTACATTACACCTGAACTGGACTTTGATTTTAATGTGGTGATACGAAGCTTTTTATACAATCAGATGGACCGATATCTTTCCTATTCAGTAGGAAGTGCCATAACAGCAGCATGTGATGCTGAGGATGAGTATGAAGAGTGCTGGTTAAAGGCCAAAACTCTTCGAAAACTGTTTATTAACCATGACTTATGATGGAAGATCAGGTAAAGGAAGTGCTTGTTTCCTGCGGCGTTAAAAGTAGTGATAACTTGTTGGTTGCTTTAAGTGGTGGAGCCGACTCGATGGCATTGTTGCATATCTTGAATAAATTGGGCTATCACTGTGAGGCCGCCCATTGTAATTTTCACCTGAGAGGACGTGAGTCGGATGAGGATGAGAAGTTTGTTGTCGATTTTTGTCAAAAGCTTAACATCCCGCTTCATATCAGTCATTTCGACACCCATGAAGAGGCTAAAAGTAAAGGCATTTCCATTGAGATGGCTGCCCGTGACCTGAGGTACAATTGGTTTTATCATCTTTCCGGGAAGAGAGACCTGAAATGGATTGTGACCGGTCATCATGGCGACGATATGATCGAAACATTTTTTCTTAACCTTATTCGTGGGACGGGATTGAGGGGTCTGAGAGGGATGCAGGTGATGAATGGTAAAGTGCTTAGGCCCATGTTAGCACTCAATCGAAGCCAAATTGAAAGTTACTGTGGGGAACAGCAGATTCCTTTCCGAACCGATTCTTCCAATGCCGACACCACCTTTCAGCGAAATCGGATCCGACACAATATTCTTCCGGTGTTTAAAAGCCTGAACCCTTCATTCTTTACCACCATGATGCAAAACTTCCGTAATTTGGAAGAAGCATGGCAAATCGTCACGAAGGAAGTGGAAGCGGTTAAGACTCAAATGGTGGCCAGTGAAGGAGATCAGCTCATGATTCCAATTCGTTTGATGGACCAGCATCCGCAGAAATCAACCATTCTTTTTGAAATTTTGCGACCTTATGGGTTTAATCGTCAGACCGTCGCAGAAATCATTGCTTGTTTAGAGGGGGTGCCCGGCAAACAATTTTTTTCCGGCCAATACAGGTTGATCAGAGACCGCTTCAATCTGGTGGTTGTGCCCAAAGAGTCGGATGAGGAAGAGTCGTTCTACATTGACAGCGAAGAGAGTGAGATTCATGATCCTTTAAAATTGAAATTGCGTCACCTCAAAAGAAGGGATGATTTTCAGTTTTCGAGACATGCAGATTGTATTCATTTGGATGCCGATCTTGTTGAATTTCCTCTAAAAATAAGGCATTGGCAAAAAGGAGATCAGTTTCGTCCTTTGGGAATGGTGACTTTTAAAAAGTTGAGTGACTTTTTTGTGGATGAGAAGTTCTCATTAATCGAGAAAGAAAGAACCTGGCTTTTATTATCGGGCAATGAAATCGTATGGGTGGTTGGTAAAAGAATCGATGACCGCTTCAAAGTCACTCCCAAAACAAAAAATATTCTGGAAATTAAGCTGATCTAGTGTCGTGCCGGGTTAAACGATTCCGCCGCCAATAACCAGGTCGTCCTGATAAAAGACGACACTCTGACCGGGGGTAATACCCCATGCCGGGTTTTTAAACGTGACCAGAAGCCTTTCGTCATCCTGCTCTTTAAAGATGCCGGGAATGGGAGGGACCGCATCAATGCCTCGAATACGGATCGCCGCACTCCTTTGCTCATCCTTTTGCAGAGGTTCTGTGAGGTAGTAGTCGGAAAGTATAACTTGCCCGGTTTCTAATGACGCCGATTTGGAGACCACTACTCGATTGGTTTCCGCTTCAAGGCTGATAACAAAAAAGGCCTTATCCGGAAGTCCCAATCCTTTTTTTTGCCCTATGGTAAAATGGGCAATGCCATTGTGTCTGCCCACCACTTCACCCTCTTCCGTTACTATGTCGCCGGGTTTAAGAGAGGACGGGCCCAGTTGTTCGCTGATGAATTCGCGATAGTTGGCACCATCCAGAAAGCATACCCCCATGCTTTCATTTTGTCGGGCCATATTGTGAAATCCTTTTTTTAAAGCCAATTCGCGGACTTCGGATTTGGTCATCCGGCCAAGCGGAAAGAGTGCTTGACTCAGCACTTCCTGATTGAGATTCCATAAAAAGTAGGACTGATCTTTTGAAGGATCTACTCCTTTTTTAATGTACCACTTATTGTTGCGGAAGTGTTTTTGCACATAATGTCCGGTGGCAATGTTGTGGCAGCCCAGTTCTTTTGCCAGATTTAGCAGGGCCGGCCATTTGATTCTGGGATTGCATCGATTACAGGGGTTGGGTGTCCTGCCAATGAGGTATTCACGGCAAAAATAATCCACCACAACCTCCCTGAATAGATCTTGGATGTCTAACACATGGTGCTCAATGCCCACCTGCCGGGCCATATCGCCCGCTTTTTTAATGTCCCGTTCGATGGCGGCAGGTTGCCGGTGCCAGGTTCTGAGGGTTACACCAATAACCTGATGTCCCGCCTCCTTTAATAACAGGGCCGACATGGTACTGTCCAAACCGCCGCTCATCCCAAGCAGTACTCTCATCAGAATGAAGTTTATTGTCTTTAGTTCCGGGTCTGAAGATTTTTTTCTCCTTACTCTCTATCGCCTAACCGCCTAACGCCTTAATAACTTATTCTTTAATGTTTTCCCTCACTTTTTTCAGGAAAGCCTGCAGCCCCTCCGTATCTTTTTCCTTAATGAGGGCAATGAGGTGTTTCAGCTCCTGCCGGATATTTTCAACCTGTTCGATGGTAAAAGGGTTCATTAATATTTCGGTCAACAGGTAATCATCTTCCGAAAGAAGCCCTTTGGCAATGTCATGATGTTTTCGGAAGGTGGTGCCGGGCGCATCCTGCTTTTTCATGCAGGCGGCAAATACCAGGGTCGATGAAAAGGGGATGGAGAGTGAATAAGCAATGGTGTGGTCATGCTCTTCAAAGCTGTATTCATGCAGGTTGAGCCCCAACGATCCGAAGAAATCCTTGAAAAATGCCTTGCCCATGTGGTCCGACTCCTCAATAATAATGGCATGGTGCTGCTTTAATTCTTTTAAATTGCCAAAGGTGGGCCCGAACATGGGGTGGGTGGAAACAAAGCGACGGCCCGAATTTTCATAAAACGACTTTAACCCTGTTTTTACCGAGGCTATATCGGATAATATGCAGTTTTCCGGTAAATAATCCATTACCGCTTCAAAAGCCGGTATGGTATATTTTAAGTTGGCAGCATTGATTAACAGTTCCGGTGAAAAGGCTGAGATCTCTTCCGGCTTCATCAATCTCTGGGTGTTAAAAACAAAGCGTAATCGTTCTGCGTCAGGATCATAAATGGCGACTTCGTGCTGCAAACAGAGTGCATCGGTAAGCCAGGTGCCCATCTTTCCGGCACCAAGGATACATATCTTCATTCGTGTAGTTATTTATTTTTTCTTTGTTGCCCATACATGAGGGTTGCTTCACATACGTGGTTTCCCTATTATGGTTCGGAACCAACCCCAATCTTTTTTGCGAAAGATTGGGGTGTCTGCTCAAAAGTTGAATAATGTGTCTTATTCCTGCTTTTTTGGTTTTTTCGACAACGCGAAATTCATGATTTCACTTTGGCGACTGATTGATTCTTCGTGAATGGATTCGAAAATGCGGGTGATGAAATCTTCTTTCAATCCACGTTGTGCGCCGCGTTCTCTCCGGTTATTCAATACTTCGTCATATCGACGGGTCTGAAGGATGGTAATATTGTTTTCAAATTTATATTTTCCTATGGCTTCCGAAACTTTCATCCTTTCTTTCAGGAGATCCAGAAGCTGATCATCCAGTTGGTCGATGTGTTTTCTCAACTCGTCGAGCGTCACCCGAGGCGTGTCTTCACCTATTTTGGGTCGCCGCAGCACCAGGTGGTCAATAAGGTCTTTCAGGCCTTCGGGCGTGATTTGTTGTTTGGCATCGCTCCAGGCTTTGTCGGGACAAATATGCGATTCAATGATCAGGCCGTCAAAGTTCAGGTCCATGGCTTCCTGGGCTATTTGTCCCAGTAGCTTTCTGTCGCCGGCAATGTGGCTGGGATCGGTAATAATAGGCAGTTCCGGGATTCGACGTCTTAGTTCGATGGGGATCTGCCATTGCGGATTGTTGCGGAATTCCGATTTGTCGTAAGCACTAAAGCCGCGGTGAATGGCCGCCAGGCGCGTAATGCCGGCTCTGTTGAGGCGTTCCAGAGCTCCAATCCATAGTTCCAGGTCGGGGTTCACCGGGTTTTTTACCATTACCGGAATATCCAGTCCTTTGAGGGCATCCGCCACTTCTTGCACGGCAAAGGGGTTGGCCGAGGTGCGGGCGCCGATCCATACCATGTCAATGCCGTATTTTACCGCTTCGTAAACATGATGGGCCGTGGCGACCTCTACGCTGACGAACATACCGGTCTCTTCTTTGACGCGTTTGAGCCAGGGAAGACCAACGGTGCCCACCCCTTCGAAGGCTCCCGGACGGGTGCGAGGCTTCCAGATGCCGGCACGAAATAATTTTATGCCGCGTGCCGCCAGCTCTTTGGCTGTGTTGAGGGTCTGTTCTTCTGTTTCGGCGCTGCAGGGACCCGATATGATAATGGGACGTTTCAGCTCCAGGCCGGGGAGCTTTATCGGTTGAATGTTTAAGTTGCTCATGGTTATTTGGTTATGATATTTTTAATTCGTTCCATTGATTCTTCTAATTTTTTTTCTGAGGTGCATAAAGAAATGCGAATGTATTTTTCTCCGCCGCTTCCAAAGATAAATCCCGGGGTAATAAATACATTGGCTTCATATAGTATTTTATCCGACAATTCTTTTGCGGAGGCGTAGGTCTCCGGTATCCTGGCCCACATAAACATTCCCGATTGATTCTCATCCCAGGAACAGTTTAGGGCTTTAAGAATTTCTTTTACCAACGCCTTCCTTTTTTGATAGACCTGGTTGATTTGATCGTACCACCCTTTTTCCAGTGTTAACGCTTTTGCTGCTGCTTCCTGCAGGGGGCGAAACATGCCCGAATCCATATTGCTTTTTATGCGCAAAATGTATTGGATGAATTCCGGATTGGAAGCCGCCATGCCTACTCGCCAGCCGGCCATGTTATGCGACTTGCTCAGGGAGTTGAGCTCTATGGCTATATCTTTGGCGCCCGGTACCGAGAGGATGCTTTGGGGATCATTGTTGAGGATGAAACTATATGGGTTATCATTGCAGATAACAATGTTGTTTCGTTTTCCAAAGGCTATTAACGATTCAAATAATTTGCGGTTTGCTTTGGCACCCGTTGGCATATTGGGATAGTTTACCCACATTAATTTGACTTTTGACAGGTCTTCTTTTTCCAGACCATTTAAGTCGGGTTGCCAGCCATTTCCTTCTTGCAGATCATATATCCTGGCTTTTGCCTCCACGATTTCGGTGACGGCTGCATAGGTGGGATAGCCCGGATTGGGAACCAGCACCTCATCTCCCGGGTTGAGAAAGGCCATGGAGATGTGCATGATCCCTTCCTTGGAACCCATCAACGGGAGTATTTCGCTTTCCGGATCCAGCGTTACCCCGTAATAACGTTGATACCACGCTGAAAAGCTTTTGCGTAGCTCCGGAATACCGATATAACTTTGATACCCGTGCGTGTCGGGTCGGCTGGCCGAGGCGTGCAGCGTCTCCAACACTTCAGGGGCGGGAGGCTGATCGGGATTGCCTATGCCCAGATTGATGACTTTCTTTCCCTCTTCCACCATCCTGGCGATCTCTTTCAGTTTCAGAGAAAAATAGTATTCTTTGACCTGATTGATGCGTTGTGCGGGTCTGATCATATTGTTGTTTTATTAGATAGATGTTAAAGCATTATGTACTTCTTTGCTTTCCCGGGATGCTCCATTGGTGGTTTGCGTGGTCGTACAAGCCTCATATTCTCCCAGGATGCGCAGTTTTTTACACAGCGGACGAATGGCATCCAACGATTGGCTATATCGTTCATAATTATTAAACATGATGTCGATGTAGAACAGATATTCCCATTCTATGCCCACCACCGGTAAGGATTGTATTTTGGTGAGATTGATATTGTAGAATGCCAGTATGGTCAGCACCTTTGACAAACTGCCTTCTTCGTGGGGCAACGAAAAAACCACCGACGACTTATTGATGCGGTTTTGCTGAAGCAACTCTGCTTTTTCGGCATTGTTTTCCCGTCCCAGAATCAAGAATCGAGTATAGTTGTGTTTGTTGGTTTCGATCCCCTTTTCTATGACATGCAGATTATAAAGTTTGGCCGCCAGAGAGGAGGCGATGGCGCCCATTCCTTTTTGTTGCTGTTCGGCAATAATCTTGGCACTAAGGGCCGTATCTTCACTTTCGATCAGTTTTATATGCGGATGTTGTTTAAAAAATTCTTCACACTGCGCCAGCGCCATGGGGTGGGAGTGAACCTCCGTCAGATCTTTGATGGATTGTCCCGGAAGACTCATCAGGTGGTGCTTGATTCTTAATTTGTATTCGCCCTGTATGGTAAAGCCCGATTCCCGTAAAAGCGTATAGTTGGGCAGCAGGCTTCCCACCAACGTGTTCTCTATGGCCATAATTCCCAGTAGGTCAGGGTCCGACTGCATGGCATCGAAAAGGTCCTGGAAAGTATAGCATGAGACGATTCCCACCTCCCGATTTTTAAAATAGGCCCGTGCTGCGATCTCATGATTGGCGCCGGGAATACCCTGAATGGCTACTTTAATCTTTTTGTCGTTACTCATAGTTTATGTAAAAAAAAATCCCGCCTCTCAGGGGCGGGATGCATATTTTTTTTTATTCCTTTTATCGCTTAAGTAAATGCATTAGCCTGCCCCTTCTGGTGGATGAACCAAAAAAGTAAAAAAAGAAGTAAAAGAAATATGAATAGGCGTGCTGTTGCATAATTGATGTGTCGTATTTTGTTTTTAGACAAGGCAAAAATAGATATTTATTCCATTCCACACAACAGATGAATAAAAAAAGTGAAAAAAATGAGCTGTTTTACTTAAATTTTGTATCTCTTTAACCGGAAAAAGTAACAGTCTGTTATTCCTTCTCGCTTAATTCCAGCCAACGCAGTTCACATTTATCCAGCTCTTTCAGGATCTCGCCCAGACGGGTGGAGGTGCGAACCAGCTCTTCGCCCGATAGTTCTCCCGAATTCAAGCGATTTTCTGACTCTTTTTTTTCTGTTTCCAACTCCTGCATCCGTTCCTCCAACGCTTTCATCTCCATTTTTTCTTTGTAGGTGAGTTTGTTGGATGGAGGGCGCTGAGTGGTCCTGTTGCCTTTTCCTGATTTGTTTTTGACGGTGTTCTCTTTCTGTTGTCTGGATCTTTTTTCATCCTCTTTTTTCTTCCAGTGATAATCGCTGTAGTTGCCGGGGAAATCCTTAATGGTTCCATCCCCGTTAAAAACAAACAGGTGATCGGCTACCCGGTCAAGGAAGTAACGGTCGTGCGATACCACCAGAACACAACCATCAAATTGCTTGAGGAAATCTTCCAATATGTTGAGAGTGAGGATGTCCAGATCGTTGGTGGGCTCGTCCAGGATCAGAAAATTGGGGCTTTTCATCAAGATGGTCATCAGGTAGAGACGTTTCTTCTCGCCGCCGCTCAATTTTTCCACCAACACATTATGCATCTCATTGGGAAACATGAAATAGCGTAAAAATTGAGAGGCCGACATGGAATGATCTTTCCCCAGCTTGATGTGATCTGCTATGTCTGAAATGACTTCCAGCACCCGCTTGTTTTCAGCCAGAACCATTCCTTCCTGACGGTAATAACCGACCTTGAGCGTCTCGCCCGGCTCTATTTCCCCACTGTCCGGCTTTAAAGCCCCTGTCAGGATGTTGAGAAGGGTGGATTTGCCGCTACCGTTTTTCCCAACGATGCCAATTTTTTCGCCTTTGACAAATTTGTAGGAAAAATCTTTAAGGATGGTGATATCATCAAAGCTTTTGCTGATGTGGTGGAGGTTCAGCACTTTGCGTCCCAGCCGGGAGGCCTGAAAATGGATCTCCATTTTTTGTTCCTGCGTGCTTTGAGCGGCCGTTTTCTGTAAATCGCCGAAGGCTTCTATCCGGTATTTGGCTTTGGTGCCTCTTGCCTGGGGCTGACGATTCATCCAGTCCTGTTCTTTTCGTAACAGATTACGGGCTCTTTCTACCTCTTTGTTTTTCTGGTTGATGCGTTCTTCTCTTTTTTTGAGATAAAAAGCATAATTTCCCTTGTATTGATAGAGCGTTTCATCCTCCAGTTCATAGATGCCGTTGCATACACTATCCAGAAAATAGCGGTCGTGTGTGACCATCAGCAAGGTCATTCGGCTGCGTTTCAGATAATCTTCCAACCATTCAATCATCTCCACATCCAGATGGTTGGTGGGCTCATCCAGAATTAAAAAGTCGGGATTGGTGATCAAAACCGCTGCCAAGGCCACTCTTTTTATTTGTCCGCCCGACAACTGTCTGACAGGCTGGTCGAATCGGTTGATGTTGAGCTGAGAAAGAATCTGTTTGGCGCTCTCTTCGTAATTCCAGGCATCGAATTGGTCCATCTTGGGCAATAGCGCCTGAAGTGCCGCATCATCGTTTTCTATCACCGCTTTTTCGTATTGCCTTACGATCTGCGCAATTTCGTTGTCGGCGGTGAAGAGGGCTTCCAATACAGTGAGCTCTTCCGGAAAGACGGGCGACTGTGGCAGATAACCCATCGTGATGCCTTTGCGCAGGGTTATATCTCCCTCGTCGGGGGGCATTATGCCTGCCAGAATATTGAGAAGGGTGGTTTTGCCCGTCCCGTTGCGGGCAATAAGACCCGCTTTGTCGCCTTCCGACAAGCCAAATGTGAGATTATGAAACAATCGGATATCACCCCAGTTCTGGGTCAAATTCTCTACGGATAATATGTTGGCCATAAATTGTGTTTTGCATGATGAATGTACCTGTAAACGTCTAGGTCCTTGCCATTCAGAAACAGGCAAGGAGGGCGGACTTTTCCCGGCGTTGGGCAAATTTAATAAACTTGCTTCTAAATGAGACAAAAGTAGCAGAATTGAGGAAAGGAAATCGCTTTGGCTATGCCTGTTTTTTGTTTCCCTGGTTGGCGACGGTGAGGATGGTGAAAAAATTGGGAAGGCTTTTTTTATCTTGGCATTAAATACTACCTGCCTTATGCGAGCATCGGTGATTGCGGATTGAGGACCAGGGGCACGGATGGCAGCAGGGTAGAATGGTTGAAAGGTTGGATGGTCGTTGGGGAAAGAGGTTCGGTAAGGGTTCCGACACCGAACCCCGCAACAAAAAGGGGCAATCCTTTTAAGTTCGGACTGCCCCTAAAGTTTTTTGCCTTAATCGGTTAAACATTAATTTTAAAGGAGACACGCTACTAGTTTTGCCCGGGCTCCACTTCTTCTTGTTCTTTATCGCGCCGTGTCTGGGCCGCACGGGCAATGGCCATGGTTTCAGTAATCAGTTGGTTGAGATCACGAATCAGCTGATTAAGGGTTTCGTTTTCTTCGCTTTGCGCCAACAGATCCACTATGGCATAGAAGTTACGCAACGATTGCTCTAATGGTTTACGCGTTTCGGAAAGTGTGACACAGTCGGGGGTGTTGCTCACACTGCTAATCTTAACGGCAGAAAAGGCGGCCTGTGCCTGTTCCAATTCTTCGAACCAGGGCGATGCCGCACCTATGGCATTCATCTGTTCGGCATGTTCCTGCTTCAATTCCTCAATCATATTGGTATGCAAAGCCGACTGTTTCTGATAGCCTTCGCTCCAACTACTCCATCCGTACTTACGGATCACTTCCAGGATCTCTTCGGCAGGTTCGGTGACGGACGCATCGGGACGGTGCGTGCAGGCTTCCACATAGCCTCTGAAGGCCAAAAAGGCTTCATCACGCTCACTGTCTCTTTGCGCCTTCTCTTCGGTGTATGGGTTTTTGTCATCCCGCTGAAATCCCTTGGAGAAATCCTGGTGACATCGGTCCACAGTGGACAGGAAGCTTACCAACGGGCCTTCCGGCAACTGGGCCGAATGGGCCAGCGACAAGGTGCCCTCCGACAAATTAAATAACTGGCCGGGGGTCAACAGTGCATAATATACCGTTTTGATTTTCATGCGTCTAAAATTTTTAGTGTTAAGGCAAAAAACTTTCGACGTATGAGTTATAATTTGTTTTTATCTAAAAATTTTTAGATCCATTTTCAGCAGCTGAAATTCGACCTAAAAAATTTCAGATTCAATTTCAGCAGCTGAAATTCGACCTAAAAAATTTTAGATTCAATTCTAGCGGCTGAAATTCGACCTAAAAAATTTCAGATTCGATTCTAGCGGCTGAAATTCGACCTAAAAAATTTCAGATTCAATTTTAGCGACTGAAATTCGACCTAAAAAATTTCAGATTCAATTCTAGCGGCTGAAATTCGACCTAAAAAATTTCAGATTCGATTTTAGCGACTGAAATTCGACCTAAAAAATTTTAGATTCGATTTTAGCGGCTGAAATTCAACCTGAAAAATTTCAGATTCAATTTCTGCCGTTGGACTTCAACCTATTATTTTACAGTCTCGATTTCGGAACCCTCCGAGACGTAAAAGGATTGGACGAAACCAAAAACATCGGTATGGTTCCTAAATCTTTTGCCTCGAAAATGAGTCCCTCCAAATCAAAGAACTTTGTGAATTCCTATTGGGTAAAAATTTTATCCGCCACTCATCATTAAATGGTACCACATCCAAATAGATGATCATTCACAGACCTAAAATTAATAAAGGTCAACTTTTTTGGCAACCATTTTTTGAGACAAAATCTTATGGTTGGAGGGGAGATTTATAGATGGTAGATTTATAGATGGTAGATTTTTAGATGGTAGATTTTTAGATATAAGATTTATAGATGTAAGATTTATAGATATAAGATTTTTAGATGTAAGATGTTTAGATGTGAGATATAAGATGGGGGCTTCGATTCGGGGTACAAGTATGAGATTAAGGATTATGGGTTGATCTACAATTATTAAGTTCTTTTTTGTCCTGCTGTTTTATTTTAAAGTGAATAGGTCAGGTTTATGGATTGGTGGCTGGAAAAAATTATACTATTTTTGATAAGCGTTATTCCTCATGCAAAAAGAAGCCTACGCACTAATGGGGATATACGGTTTAATGAATACCCAATGTCACGAAAAAACTAAAGCTTGTTTTTTACGCGTTCGAAAGGTGAAGATAGAAATTTGAATCTGATACAAAGAATAAACTAATAAATGGCGAAAAAAGTTACTAAGGAAAAACCGATGGAAGAAACCCTCTGGCAGTCCTGCGATAAATTAAGAGGATCTGTTGAACCATCGGAATATAAACACGTCGTATTGGGGCTGATATTCCTCAAATTTACCAGTGATAAATTTGAACAACGAAGACAGGAACTCATTGCCGAAGGCAAAGAGAAATATGTGGAAATGAAAGATTTCTACAATATGAAAAACGTCTTTTTCCTGGATGAAGTATCGCGCTGGGATTATATCATCAAAAACGCCAAGCAAGACGATATTGCCATCAAAATAGACACCGCCCTGCACACCATCGAAAAAAACAACCCTTCTTTAAAAGGCGCCTTACCCGATAACTACTTTTCGCGACTGGGACTGGACAAATCCAAATTGGCATCCTTGCTCGATAAAATTAATGAAATCGACACCATCAAAGACCAGGAGCAAGACATCGTAGGCCGTGTGTACGAATATTTTCTGGGCAAGTTTGCGGCTTCCGAAGGAAAAGGCGGTGGCGAATTTTACACGCCCAAATGTGTGGTTAAGCTCATTGCTGAAATGCTCGAACCCTACAAAGGGATTATCTATGACCCTGCCTGTGGCTCGGGGGGTATGTTTGTGCAAAGTATTAAGTTTGTTGAAAGCCATAACGGCAGTAAAAAGGATATTTCCATTTACGGTCAGGAATATACGGCTACAACTTACAAACTGGCCAAAATGAACCTAGCCATTCGAGGTATTAGTGCCAATTTAGGGGAGGTTCCTGCCGATACCTTTTTTAAAGATCAGCACCCCGATTTAAAGGCCGATTATATCATGGCCAATCCGCCTTTTAACCAAAAAGGATGGCGTGAAGAAAACGAGTTGATTGACGACCCCAGATGGCGTGGCTATGACGTTCCGCCAGCTGGTAACGCCAATTACGCCTGGATTTTAAACATGCTGAGTAAACTTTCCGAAAATGGAACCGCAGGATTCGTATTGGCCAATGGCTCTATGAGCAGCAATACTTCCGGCGAAGGCGAACTGCGGAAAAAGTTTATCGAGAACGATTTGGTCGATTGTATGATTGCCTTGCCCGGACAGTTGTTCTACACCACACAAATTCCTGTTTGCTTGTGGTTTATGACCAAGAATAAGAGGCAAACAGATAAGTTTAGAAATCGACAAGGCGAAACCTTATTCATTGATGCGCGAAATATGGGAACCATGGTAGATAGAACCCACAAGGAACTCACCGATGACGATATTGCTGAAATCACAAAAACCTATCATGCCTGGCGGGGCGAGAAAAAGGATGGCGATTATAAAGACATAGCGGGCTTCTGCAAATCGGCCACTATAGAAGACATTAAAAAGAACGACTATGTGCTCACGCCGGGTAGATATGTGGGCATTGCCGAAGAAGAGGACGATGGCGTACCATTTGAAGAAAAAATGACGGAGTTAAGCCAAACTTTATTTGCGCAGATGAACGAAGCTGCTGATTTGGATAAAACCATCCGTGAAAACTTAAAAGTGTTGGGGTATGAGTAGGGAGTGGAAGGAATGTACTTTAGGTGATGTCGTAAATTTTCGAAGAGGTCATGATTTACCAAAATCGAAAATGAAGTCAGGACGATATCCTGTCATGGGTTCCAATGGAGTAATTGGATTTCATAATGAATATACTACTAAGTCGCCTTGTGTATCAATAGGAAGAAGTGGCAACGTTGGAAACCCAAAGATTCTTAAACAGGACTGTTGGGCACATAATACAACATTGTATATTGATGACTTTAAAGGTAATGATCCTTTATATGTTTACTATTTGCTTCATAGGTTAAACTTAGCTAATTACAAAGGAGGAAGTGCTGTACCAACACTTAACAGAAATCATATTCATCCAATTGAATTAAGTATCCCCCCACTCCCCGAGCAAAAAGCCATAGCCCACATAATCGGAACCTTAGACGACAAGATAGAGCTCAACCGCAAGATGAACGAAACCTTAGAGCAAATGGCTCAGGCCTTGTTTAAAAGTTGGTTTGTAGATTTCGACCCAGTTTTTGATAACGCCATAGCAAAAGGCAACAAAATACCTGATGCGCTTTTACACAAAGCCGGGAAGAGAAAAAAAGTGCTTTCATCCGGTCAATACAAAACTTTACCCAAAGAACTCATGGAACTGTTTCCCTCTTCTTTTGTGTTTAATGAGGAATTGGAGCAATGGATTCCTGAAGGGTGGGCTACCACCAATATGTTTCAAGAGCTAGAGTCAATATCAAAAACCTATCCACTAAAGGAGGTAGATAAAGTTGTGTTTTTGAATACAGGGGATATTCAAGAAGGAAGCTTTTTACATCAAGATTATTCTGATCCAAAAGGACTCCCTGGACAAGCAAAGAAATCGATTCAAAAATCAGATATTTTATACAGTGAAATCAGACCAAAAAATAAACGATTTGCATACGTCTATTTTGAACCAGAAGATTATGTTGTTTCTACTAAATTAATGGTATTAAGACCAAAAAGTAATATTGATTCATTGTTTTATTATCAGATATTAAAATCCCAAAATGTAATAGATGAATTACAATTTTTAGCTGAATCTCGTTCAGGAACTTTCCCTCAAATAACATTTGACACTTTGAAATATATAGACTTTGTTCTTCCAAATGAAAGCAGAGTTTTAGAAAATTACATTAGGTCTATTAGAATGTATTTTGAGAGGACAATTGTAAATAGCAAACAAATTGAGTCTCTGACTAAACAAAGAGACGCTTTACTACCACAGTTAATCAGTGGGAAATTAAGGGTCTGTGAGGAGATGATTGAGAGGTTTTGAATGAATGAAATATAGAAAATCACAAACCTAACACCAATCAATTTTATTAAGTAAGATGAGTAAGGTTGAGGAAGCCATAATAAACAAGTAAGTATGGAAGTAAAAGACATAAAAAAAGTAATTGAAAGCTGTCATCTGAATTTTTTAATCGGTTCAGGGGCTTCAAAGAATTTTTTGGAAACATTGAAAGGTGTAGAGGAGGCTCTAGACATTTTAGATAAAAGAACAGGGCTTTCTGAAAACCAAACAGATGAAAAAGTTATTAAACTGATAGAAGCTTCTATAAAGTATTTTTATTTTGAAAAGTGTATTAAAAAAAATATAAAATTGCTTGATGTTACAGATGATTCTAACGAAACCTTAAACAATTACACCAATCTTTTAAGTGCACTACAAACCATTTTAGCCAAACGGACTTCTAATTTGGTTTCAAAACAAGTCAATTTATTCACAACCAATATGGATGTGTTCTTAGATATTGCTTTGGAAAAACTTAATTATTCCTATAACGATGGTTTTTCAGGGAGAATGAATACAAAATTCAGCACGGAAAACTTTCATAATATCATTAACAAAGTCTCTTCTTACTACGAATATCAATCCGCCACGCCATTATTTAATCTATTTAAGCTGCATGGCAGTTTAAATTGGAAATACAATAAAGAAAAAGACACTATTCAATATGATAACCAACTGGAAAGCACTAAAAAAATATCTGAAACAGAACTTAATGCTGCCGACTTAGTTAATTGTTTCGATAAAAATGGAAATTTCTTAAGATTAGATGAAATTTATAAAGAAGCAGAAAAAAAAGACTTTTCTAAAGTTCAAAAAAAATTAGATGAATTTATGGAGGAATACAACAATTTAATTATGGTCAATCCCAATAAAGAGAAGTTTGAGGAAACCACGTTAAAGTTGTCCTACTACGAGTTGTTAAGAATGTATTCCAACAATATTGAAAAAGAAAATTCAGTATTATTTGTAACAGGCTTTTCTTTTGCTGATGAGCACATCCGAACCATTACGCTTCGTGTGGCTAAATCTAATCCCACCTTATTAATAATTGTTTTTGCCTATGATGAAGAGGCTAAAAATGATATCGAAGAAAAATTAAATATTTCAGAACATCACAATATCATTATTAAAACAAAAGGTGATGGAAATTACACTTTTGCAGAGGTTTACAACTCCATTTTTAAAGAAATAACAGAGGGCCTTCAAATACCTCCTAGCGAAAATAAAACAACTAACACTCCGGAAAATTCAGCTGAAAATAAAGCGGAAGATGGAAAATAATGCTGTTTTACATATTGGTAATGTGGAATCGGTGCGTGGTCGCATTGTAGAAATAAGAGTAAGCAAGTCTAAGAACTCTCCACATTTACTCTACAACGGACAAATCGTAAAAGGAATTTCCGTAGGCAACTATGTTAAAATCTGCAAAGGTTTTGAAGAGCTTATCGGCAAGGTAGATGAAGAGTATATCACGGAAGATAAATTAATTTCTCAAAAAGAATACAAACAAGGGAAAGCAAAAATAAAAAGAATATTACGCCTTAGTTTAATTGGGTATTTCGAAAATTCAAATTTTAAGCAAGGCGTAAAAGAACTTCCGCTTATTGAAAACGAAGCTTTTCTTTTAACCGAAGGTGAAATAAATAAGGTCCACAATTTTATTAAAGAAATAGATGGCAAACTTGATGACAAACTTGAAATCGGAGTATTAAGTAATGAAACAGGCACACCTATAGGCATTGGAGTAAACAGTCTGTTTGCAAGCCATATTGGTATTTTTGGGAATACAGGAAGTGGAAAATCTTATACCCTTGCCAGTTTGTATCATAAACTATTTAAAGAATACGGAGACAAATCCGGATTTAAGAAAAATGCTAAGTTTCTTTTAATTGATTTTAATGGGGAGTATTCTAAAGGGAACGCGATAACAGCTTCTAAAAAAGTATTTACCCTAAATACAAATCTGGAACTTGAGAAAATAAAACTTGAAAATAAATTACCGTTAGGAAATGATGTGCTATTTAATGTAGAATTTTTATCAATTCTTGCGGATGCAACTGAAAAGACTCAAAAACCATTTTTAAATCGAACAGTACAACTCTATAAAAAAGTAAATAAAAAAGAAAATCCCATTAACTACTTTAAAGGCATTTTAAAGAACCAGATTAACGGCCTTCTTTTAATGTCTGACAAAGAAAAAGCATACCAAATAATAGATTACTGCGAGCAGGTTATTGATTACTATGGTAGTATTGAATTAAAGCGAAGGTTCTTTGAAGAGTTGGATTGGCAGAATACAAATCATCATTTTTATAGAAAAAGTTTATCTCCAATGCGACAGTTGACAATTGATGAAATAAAAGATACACATCTTTATAAAGAAGCAGAAAATTATCAATTCCCTTCAAATGATATTGATATAATTATTCATTTTCTTTATGTTCAATTAATTAATGATTTAATAATTAATAAAGCTAAGAATGACCATATAATTCCAGCCATTAATAAACTTAAAAGTAAAGCAAGTTCACTTCAAAAAGTAATTGATTTTGATAGTTCAAGCAATAGTGTTTTTGCGGAAGATAGAAATCTATGTATTATCGATTTAAACAATTGCAATTTGGATATTAAAAAGATTATTCCTCTTTTAGTTGGTAAGCATATTTATGATGTACATAAAAAGGAAAGAGAAATGAAAGAAGGAGGATATTTAAATATTATTATAGATGAAGCCCATAATATACTTTCTTACACATCACAAAGAGAGAGCGAAACTTGGAAAGATTACAGATTAGAAACTTTTGAAGAAATCATAAAGGAAGGTAGAAAATTTGGGGTTTTTCTTACCATTGCAAGTCAAAGACCTTCTGATATATCAGATACCATTATTTCACAATTGCATAATTATTTTTTACACCGTTTAATTAACAACAGAGACATTCAAGCAGTAGAAAGAACGGTTTCCTATTTAGATAAGGTTTCTTTTGATGCTTTACCAATTTTACCAACAGGTACTTGTGTATTGGCAGGATTGAGTGCTCAAGTGCCGGTAATTATTAAAATTGATGAGATATCTAAAGGTTACGAGCCATTTAACAAAACCATAAGGCCTACAGATTATTGGGGAGATGGAAATGATACTCAAAATACAGAGCAAACTGGAATATCTTCACAAGATGCTGAAATAATAGATAAAAATAACGATGTATTACCCTTTTAAGATTTAAAAGTATGCCCGAAACCAACCGCATAGAGTACAAAGCACAACTCACCAAAGATTTAGATTTGGAAAAAGAAGTGGTAGCCTTTTTAAACTATCACGAGGGCGGTTTGGTCTATATCGGTATTGATAAAAACGGCAATACCCTTGGTGTTTCAGACCCGGATGCCGATATGCTTAATATAAAAGACCGCATTAAAAACAACATTGCTCCTTCGGCTATGGGCTTGTTTGATGTGGTGACAGAAGAAAAAGACGGGAAGCCTATCATTAAAATCATTGTGGCCAGCGGTAGCGAAAAACCCTATTTCAAGAAAAAATACGGAATGACAGAGAAAGGTGCTTATCTGCGTATAATATTCCCTTCATCAGCACCGGTCAACACCACCGAACAAGTCACCGGCCAAGCTACCGACCAAGTTGATTGGCAAAGTTTGGTTGATACGTATTCAGCAATAAAAAATGGAGCAGAACCAAATCAAGTAAATTTCTTAGAATGGTTGCAAACCAATATTCAAATCATCCTACACGAACTTCAGGAAAGCTTCGGGATAACTTCAGGAAAGCTTCAGGAAAACTTCGGGAAAGGATTTGAAATGCCGAAAATAGTAGGTTCGGAAAACACTTCAGGTAAACCTTCATATAAGAAGCTGCCTAACAGCTTTATTGTATTGGTGCTATTGGCAATGGATGCCACTATTACGGCAGAAGAGATTTCTGCATTAATAGGTATTTCAGAATGCGCAGTGTTTTCAACCTTAGATAAACTCAAAAACGCCAATATGATAGAACGCGTTGGAGGCAGAAAAGAGGGCTATTGGCATATTATTGAACAAGAATGAAAAAATTTACAGAAGCAAAATTAGAAAACAAAACAACCTATGGCAAAATATAGTGTACACCAACAACCTGTAGAAACCTTATTAAGCTGGATAAAATCTGGCGATATTGCCATACCAGAAATTCAACGTCCTTTTGTGTGGAAAGCTGCCAAGGTTAGAGATTTAATAGATTCTTTATACCAAGGCTATCCTGTAGGTTATATTATTACTTGGCGTAGCCCAGATGTCAAATTAAAAAACGGAGAATTATCGGCAGGTAAAAAAGTGTTAATCGATGGTCAGCAAAGAATAACCGCCTTAACAGCAGCGATTGTTGGGCAACGTGTTTTAAATAAAAATTATAAAGAAATTAATATTCGTATTGCTTTTAATCCGCTAAATGAAAAGTTTGAGGTATTGAATAAAGCTTATGAGAAAAGTCCAGAATGGGTAAATAACATTAATCCTATTGTAAACGATGAAATAACCATTAGCAAAGCGAGAAAAAGCTATATGGAATTAAATCCTGAAGCAGATGAGGATTTAATAGAACAACGAATAGAAAAGCTCAAAAAAATTAAAAACCAACATGTAGGTATAATTGAGCTAGATGCTAGCTTAGATATAGATACCGTTACTGAAATATTTATTCGCATCAATCAAAAAGGTGTAGTGTTAAGTAATGCCGATTTTGTAATGTCTAAAATAGCATCAGACGAGCAACACGGTGGTAACAAAATGCGTAAAATGGTCGATTATTTTTGTCGTTTGTTAGTCGATAAAGGCTTCAATAAACATATTGTAGACAACGACCCGCAGTTTGTAGCAAGTAAATACTATAAAGCCATAAAATGGATGGCTACAGGTAATGATGATTTGTATTGCCCTGATTATATAGATATGCTTCGTGTGGCATTTACCTTTAAATTTAGTCGTGGTAAATTTAGTGATTTGGTTGCCTTACTTTCTGGTAGAAATTTTGAAACCAGAACCTACGAAAATGAAATTGCAGCAGCAAGTTATAGCAAACTATCAGAAGGTTTAGGGGCCTTTGTAAATCAAACCAATTACCAAAGGTTCATAATGATATTAAAATCTACTGGATTAATAAGTAGAAAATTAATATCCTCACAAAACAGTTTAAACTTTGCTTATGCACTATATCTTAAACTAAGAGATGACGGACTAAGCGAACCAGAAATACAAGGTTATGTAAAAAGATGGTTCGTGTTGTCTGTTTTTATTGGGCGTTATTCAGGGTCGGCAGAATCTAGAATAGACGAAGATATTAAGCAAATAAATACCAAGGGTATTGCTGCGTATTTATTACAAATGGAACAAGTTCATTTAGGCGAAGGTTTTTGGGATTTTGGTTTAATTAACGACTTAGAAAGTTCTAGTGTAAACAACAACGCTTACACGCTTTATTTGGCAGCACAAGTAAATAGTAATTCGGGTGCTTTTTTATCAAAATCAATGACCATTGCCAGTCTTATTGAGCAACGAGGAGACATACATCATATTTTCCCCAAACAATATTTAATAGCTAACGGATACCCACAGAAAGCCTATAACCAAGTAGCAAACTTTGTATATACAGAGCAAGCCACCAATATCAAGGTTGGTAAAATGTCACCTAACGAATATTTAAGTAAAATTAAAGAGCAAATAAATGATGGCGTTAATGAAATTAGCACCATAGACGATAACGATGCTTTAATTGAAAATATTAGAATAAACGATATTCCTTTGTCTATAATCCAAGCAACTCATTCAGATTACAACCAGTTTTTAAAAGACAGAAGAAAATTAATGGCTAAAAAACTAAAAACGTATTACGAAAGTTTATAAAGGTTCATAAATGCCAGAAACCAACCGCATAACATACAAACAAAAACGTGATATCCTGCAAATATTTTGTCACAAATATTTGCTAAAATTGTGACAATAAAACATAGATATATACAATTTAAATGTCTAAAATTGAGATAGAAAATAAAGTGGTTAAATCTTCAAGAGGGGTTGTTTTCTTCGCTGAAGATTTTGCTAATTATGCCTCGGCAGATAACATCCGCCAGAGCTTGTCTCGTTTGGAAAAAGAAGGGGTTTTGCTTCGCCTGGCACATGGTATTTACTTAAAACCGAAAATAGATGATGTTTTAGGGGTAATTTACCCAACAATTGAAGAGGTTGCCCAACAAATAGCCAAAAGAGATAAAGCACGTATAGCACCAACCGGGTCTTTTGCCTTGTATAGTTTGGGGCTTACCACACAAATTCCTTTAAAAGTGACCTACCTAACAGATGGTTCTCAACGAGAGGTCAAAATAGGGAATAGCATCATTAAGTTTAAGAAAACGGCACCCCGAACCTTTGCCATAAAAGATGAATTATTGCAGCTCATCGTACAGGCATTTAAAGCCATAGGACAAAAAAACATAAACGAAGATTTTTTGAGCGCTATTCAGCCAAAAGTTCGGCAGCTAAAACCGGATATTTTGCGCAAACAACTAAAATACGCCCCGGTATGGATTCAGAAAACCATAAAAGAACTGAGCGATAAGGATGTGGATTGATTTAAGCATAGAGCAGCAACAGCAGGTCTTGCAACAGGTAAGTGTTGTAACAGGTTTGCCAACCTACGCAGTAGAAAAAGATTGGTGGGTTTGTACTGTGCTACGTGCTGTTTTTCAATCCCAATATGCTCAATCTATCATTTTTAAAGGGGGCACATCCTTGAGCAAGGCCTATGGTTTAATCCATCGTTTCTCTGAAGATATAGATTTAATTATCGATAGGCATTTATTGGGTTTTGATGAATTAAAATCCAAATCCCAAATTAAAAAACTAAGAAAAGCTTCAGGAGGGTTTATTATTAATGATTTCAGGGAAGAATTGACAAAACAGTTGAAAGCCCTGGGGATCGATAAATCATGGTACGAAATCAAATACAATGACAAGGTAGATGATACCAGCGATCCCAATACATTAGAAATTTATTACAGGTCAACAACAACTACCACTAACGAATATATTCAGCCGCGGATTTTGTTGGAAATGGGCGCTCGTTCGCTAACGGAACCAAATGAAGAAAGAAATATCATTTCTTTTATAGACCACCAATATAAAGCCCTTGAATTTTCTCAAGAACCATTTCCTGTAAAAGTAGTGTTACCAACAAGAACATTTATAGAGAAAGCATTATTGCTGCACGAAGAATTTTCAAAGCCCATAGAAAAAATAAGAACAGACCGCTTAACAAGACATTTGTATGATCTGGATAGGTTAAAAAACACACCTTATGGCGAATCTGCATTAAATGACAGTGATTTGTTTAATGCAATTGTAGCACACAGAAAAACGGTAACGCCTTTGCGTGGAATGGATTATCGCAAGCACAAAAAAGGAGAATTAAAGATTCTTCCTCCCAAAGAAGTTGAGAAGGCTTGGGAACAGGACTATAAAACCATGCAGGAGAATTTGATTGTTGGAGAAAGTTTGCCTTGGCGTGAATTATTAAAAAGTGTTAAGCTTATAGAGGACAAATTCAATAAAAAGTGAAATTTACAGAAGCAAAATTAGAACAAGCATTTATAACGCTTTTAGAAAATGAAGGTTATCCACATTACATAGGTAATACTCTTAAGCGTTTGCCCGAAGACGTGTTGATTGAAGACGATATAATCGAGTTTCTATTAACACAATACAAAAAAGAAGGACTAACCCTTACCGA
Organism: Thermophagus sp. OGC60D27; assembly: GCF_052400625.1. Lineage (NCBI taxonomy): Bacteria > Pseudomonadati > Bacteroidota > Bacteroidia > Marinilabiliales > Marinilabiliaceae > Thermophagus > Thermophagus sp. OGC60D27. The sequence continues at coordinate 62,050 of NZ_JBQTGH010000009.1, read as the reverse complement.
GGCTAAATCGATAGTATTACAGCTAAAAACCTTACCCGCTTCTGATTTATACGAAACCAATAAGAAAATCATGCGGTGGTTATCGGATGGTTTTATTCTTAAACGGGAGGATCGGAACCAAAAGGATATTTGGGTGTCTTTAATTGACTATGCAGGCTTAGAGCGTCAGATTCAGGGAAAAAACCCAGACACTCTATCAGTCGCCGAACCCCAAGAAAATTATGGCGACAATAACATCTACAAATTTGTCAACCAACTTGAAATAGTAGGCACAGAAAAACGCATTCCTGATGGTATCATTTACATCAATGGCATACCGGTGGTAGTGTTTGAGTTCAAAACCGCTATTCAGGAGAATGTAACCATACATAACGCTTACAAGCAGCTTACCGAACGTTATAGAAGAGACATTCCTGAGCTCTTTAAATACAATGCTTTTTGTGTTATTAGCGATGGTGTCAACAACAAAGCAGGGTCTTTTTTTGCCCCTTACGAGTTTTATTATTCCTGGCGAAGAATTGCAGGTTTGGCCAAAGACGTGGACGGCATAGACAGTATGTTTACATTGGTTCAGGGAATGTTGCATAAGAACCGTTTGCGTGACATTATTCAGAACTTTATATATATTCCCGATACGTCCAAAAAAGACGAAAAAGTTGTTTGTCGCTATCCGCAATATTATGCAGCTCGGGCCTTATATGACAATATTAAGCAAGTACAAAAGCCCAAAGGCGATGGGAAAGGGGGCACCTACTTTGGCGCAACCGGAAGCGGAAAAAGTTTCACCATGCTCTATCTCACCCGTTTGTTGATGAGGAGTCCACATTTTGAAAGCCCGACCATCGTTCTCATTACCGACCGAACCGATTTGGACGACCAACTTTCAGGACAATTCACCAATGCCAAACAATTCATTGGCGACAACATTATTGAAAGTGTTGAAAGCAGGGCTGACCTGCGAGCCAAACTACAAGGCCGACAAAGTGGTGGTGTTTTTTTGACCACCATTCATAAATTCACCGAAGACACAGACCTGCTTACCCAACGAAGCAATGTGATATGTATTTCGGATGAAGCACACAGAAGCCAAACCAACCTCGATCAAAAAGTAAAAGTCACTAAAGAGGGCGTGAAAAAGACTTACGGTTTTGCCAAATACCTTCACGATTCATTACCCAATGCCACCTTTGTTGGTTTTACAGGCACACCCATTGATGCCACCTTAGATGTATTCGGAAAAGTGATTGATGCTTACACCATGACCGAATCGGTTCGGGATGAAATCACTGTGAGAATTGTGTATGAAGGAAGAGCGGCTAAAGTGGCTTTACGAAATGGTGAATTGGAGAAAATTGAGCAGTATTACCAAGAGGCAGCAGAAGCAGGAGCCAATGAATATCAAATAGAAGAAAGCAAGAAGGCTACCGCCACAATGAATGCCATTCTGGGGGACCCGGACAGATTGAAAGCCGTTGCAGAAGATTTTGTACACCATTACGAAAATCGAGTAAATGAGGGTGCGACTGTGAAAGGCAAAGCCATGTTTGTTTGCAGTAATCGTGAAATAGGCTACGCGTTATATAAGAACATCATCTCTCTTCGACCTGAATGGGCCGAAAAACGAGTTGCAGAAGAAGGAGCTGTTTTAACCGCTAAGGATAAAAGGGAAATCAAACCAATGGAACGTATCAAAATGATAATGACCCGAGGAAAAGATGACCCAAAAGAGCTGTACAACCTGCTCGGAACAAAAGAATACAGAAAAGAATTGGACCGGCAGTTTAAAAATGAAAAATCCAATTTCAAAATTGCAATTGTGGTGGATATGTGGTTGACGGGTTTTGACGTGCCATTTCTGGATTCTATTTACATCGATAAACCGATTCGTCAACATAACCTTATTCAAACAATTTCCCGAGTAAACAGAAAATACAAAGGCAAGAACAAAGGCTTGGTGGTCGATTATATTGGCATCAAAAAGCAAATGAATCTGGCCCTTGCCAAATACAACAAAGGTGAAAGTGATAACTTTGAGGACATTCAGGAATCCCTCGTCGTTGTAAGAAACCATTTAGACCTTTTGGATAAAGTCTTTTACAAGTTTGATAGTACAAAATATTTTGGTGGCACGCCATTAGAGCAATTGAATACGTTAAATATGGCGGCTGAATATGTCCAGTTGACAAAAAAAATGGAAACTCGTTTCATGGGGCTGGTGAAACGTTTGAAAGCCGCTTATGATATTTGTGCAGGTAGTGAAAAGCTAACACAAACCGAACGAGATTACACACACTTCTATTTGGCGGTTCGCTCCATTGTCTTCAAACTCACTAAAGGTGATGCCCCTGACACGGCACAAATGAATGCGAAAGTCCGTGAAATGATAAAAGACGCTTTGGAAAGCGACGGCGTTGAGGAAATTTTAAAGCTTGGAGACGACAAACAAAGCGAACAAGACCTTTTTGATGAGGATTATTTGGCGAAAATTGAAAAAATCAAATTACCAAATACCAAAATCAAATTACTTCAACAGCTTTTAGCCAAAGCCATTGGAGAGATAAAAAAAGTCAATAAGGTCAAGGGAATCAACTTCTCAAAGAAAATGAAATCTTTGGTAGAACACTACAACGAGAGAAAAGAAGATGACATCTTGCGTAGTGAGGTATATGAAGAAATGGCGGAACGTTTGACCAACTTGATATGGGAAGTTAAAAATGAATTTTCCGCAGGAAACGCATTGGGAATTGATTTTGAAGAAAAAGCCTTTTACGACATCCTGAAAGACTTGTGCATTAAGTATGACTTTAAATATCCGGAGGACAAATTGATAAACTTGGCAAAGGCCGTCAAGGATTTAGTGGATTCGCAAGCCCAATATCCTGATTGGAGTAAACGTGAGGACATAAAATCAGCATTGAAAGTCGGACTAATATTGTTGTTGGATGAACATGGTTATCCACCGGTAGAAAGAGATGAGGTTTATATTGAGATTTTCGAACAAGCTGAGAATTTTAAGAAGAATAAACTATTGAAGTAATATGCTGATGATCAACAGTTACAAACATTGTCCGATCACTCATCAAGCACTCCATTGGCATGGCTTTTCAAGCCAATAACAATTTTTTTATGCACATCTAAAGCCAATTTCCGGATTACAACAGCCAATTTGGCTACGAACCAAAAATACTTTAGCGTCTAACGTATTGAACAAGTAATGGCAGGATAGATGCGAAGCATCAAGTTTTGTCTCCCTTTTCAGCCTTTTGAATAACTTGACAGGCCAATTGTTTGCTTCATCTTATAAGTTATTTTTTGAACGTTTCTTGGTATCCATAAAGATCATCTCTCCAGAATAAAGTTGATGTTCCGGCTAATAAATGGTAATTTGTAACTATCTAATAATTAATTTGAAAGAATCAAGATGAAAAAGCAAATTCTATTTATTTTATGTCTGTCATTTTTATTAATGGCATCTCAGTGTAGCCGCAATTTTTGGAAGACCTACAAGCCTGTTCAAGACAATGTTGTTGGGCTTTCGGTCAATGCTTTTACCGAAAAAAAGGGTTTTGTTGAAAATTTAAGTTTAGGAGGAGAAATCTTTATTGACGACACCCAGGAAAAGTTTGTAAATAACCAGGGCAGTGATTCCGAAGCTGAAGAGCTCAAAACTGAATTATCCTATGGTGTTGGTTCCCTTTTTAAGAAGTCGGATGTTAAAACTTACAATTTGGAGGTTAATGGTGTAACGAAAACCCAAATAAAGGATATTAATAACATTATGCCCAATGTGGATTTTATTTATGGCGGGTTAAAGGCAGATAAAGTCGTACTAGATATTACGCAAAAACCAGAAACCACTGTAGATCTTGATCTGTCAAAATATAAAGATTTAATAAAAGAGAAATTAGGGGTGGAAATAAACAATATAAAAGCCGAAAAAAAAGGCGACAAAAAATATGAATTAAGAATTGAGAATCCGGATATTTTCTATTCCATTCAAATAGCCTCTATCAACGAGGCTTTTGGTTTAAGTGGCAACTGGTATGTAAAATTTGACCCGGTAAAAAATTCACCTTCAAAAATTGTTTTAAAAAAAGGCGAAAGAACAAAGTTTATTCGTCCGGTTTATTCGAAGTTTTGGAGTGGAGCAAAACCTAATTTGGAAGTTTGGTTAAAAAATGACGACGGAAATCTTAAAGTATTTTATACACCGGTAGTCGGAACGCGAAAAGAGGTGGATTTATCAGGCTTTTATGATGAAAAGAGTAAGGATTGGACCATAAGAAGAGAATTGATCTATACTTATCCATTAAGTTCCAATGTTTCCAAACAAATTTATTTATATGTAGATGCCAAAAACAATGACGGAATAATTACAATAAATAATAATAATTCCTACATCAAATATCCTGAAAGGAGATTAGAAATTAAATAACTGGTTGTATTAAACGTTTAGGGGTGTGAAAAAGCCCCATATCTTACAATATCAATCAACACTCCGTCGGCGTAGATCTTCCACCATCCTCGACGGGGTGTTGCGATTATTGGGTGTTGTCCTGCCGGCAGAAATCGCTTAGGCAATTTCTCCTTACTTCAATAGTGTCAATTTTTCTTGAAGAGATAATTATCGGGATAAAATTTTATGTTTGACCATGCTCAATATTGCCGTCATTATTAACACAAATGCAATTATCAATAAGTTTAGTAGTTTGATTCCCAGTACTTCCAGTGCAAAGCCGGCCAATGAACTGAGCAATATATTACCGATCAAAGATATTCCGATAACGATACTGAAAGCGGTGCCGGAATTTTCGGGGAAGGCACTGGCCGTATATCCCAACATCACAGGAAAAAATGAAGCCATCCCCACACCGATGATTGCAATACCTGCCATTCCCATCAACCATGAAGTACTGACCTGAAGCACGATGGCCCCTGCCAGAACTACCGCCATACTAATAAAAACAACGGTTATTGCGGATAACCGTTTTAAAAGCTGGCTGAGAAATATTCTGGTAATCGTAATTCCGATGGCACTAACGGTTATCGCATACAACCCTTTGTCGTAGGAAACCTCAAATACCTCCATCAGATAGGTTGGCGTCCAGGCCGGAATGATCGCTTCTACGGCACTCTCAAAAAAAAGAAACATACCAATCGAAAGAATCAACGGCTTGGAAAAGAACTTAAAATATTGGCTTAGAGGAATTGCTTCCGCCTTTTTTGTGCCCGGAAACGTTATGAATAGAACCAGGATAAACGGAAGAAATAAGATGATGGCCACAATTGATAATATGGTCTGATAATCCATCTCCTTCTTTAAAAGTAATGAGGTGAGTAAAGGAAAGCCTAAAGCCCCAATACCATAGAAAACGCCCAGTAGGCTGAGATATGCGCTGTTGTTTTCAGGATAAACATCGGCTACCAGCATATTGGTCACTCCATTAATGCTGCCGCCTCCCAGGCCTATGGCGAAAAACAGATAGGGAACGAAACGAACGGTTTCGGTTTGCGTTATTCCCCAAATCCCCAGAATGACCAGAAAGACCCCTCCAAGCATCACCGGTTGATAGCCGTATCGCTCGGCCAGGGGGCCAAAAGAGAATGATCCGGTAAGTATTCCAGCCGCCAGAACGGAAGCACAAAAACCGATGAAAAATTTATCAACCCCGAAATTTACGGTTAAATAGTTGTTGATGGTTCCAACCACAACCATTGTAATGCCAAAAAGCATCATTACCAGTCCGGCCGCAATAAATTGAATCGTTTTTTCTTTCATATTTTATCCACTCTTATCTTATTCTAAGTCCAATAAAATCTGTTATTTCTTCCTTCTGCCTGCTCAACTTCTATCGTTCTGTGAGATGTTTTAATATCTAAATGTTTAACCCGAAAAATGCATTAGAAAATCTATTACGAATTAAAATTGCTGCCAATCAAGGCGCAGGCTAACTTGTTTCCATTCACCATAGCGGTGCTATGCCTCATTTCAACAAGTTCTTGATTGATTGCACTTTTAATTCTCATGACGAAGTTTTAATGCTTTATTCGGGTTTAAACACTCTTTGGGGGTATGAAACTCCATGACACAGGGCTATTACATGCTCTTTTGTGACAAAACTATATTATCATGTTCAATTTCTTACACAAAACATGGCACAATTTATTAACCCATTCCGATTTACTCCGGTTTGGGCTATTGAAATATCCGAATAGGCCCACGATGTGTTTTATGCAAAAAAGTGGATACTTCCCTTGAGTAGTCAGGAGAGACCTGGGAGGCGACCTTTGTGCGAAGGCCTCCGATCTTGATGCAGGCTTAGTGGTCTTATCTTCGCAGTTGGTGCGTTCAGAAGCCAGAAGTCAGAGTCAGGAAATTAGAATGCCGGGATGAGTGTCTGGAATTGTGTTTTCTATTCACGTTCTTCTATGGATCTAACGTCCGTGCTCTGGCTCCTCGCTTCTATCCGCTAATACCTTATTTCAGAATCTCTTCAATTTTATGGAGTTCTTCCTCAGAAAAGGTGATGTTGTTGAGTGCCTCCAGATTGTTTTGGAGTTGATCGACACGGCTGGCCCCGATGAGAACCGAAGTGACACGCTTGTCTTTCAGCAACCATGCGATGGCCATTTGGGCCAGCGATTGATTTCTTTCGGCTGCCAGGTCGTTGAGTTTTATCAGCTTTTTGTGAACTTCGGGGGTTAGCGCTTCACGTTTCAGGAATCCGTGTGGTTTGGCCATTCTGGAATTTTCCGGAATATCCTTCAGGTATTTATTGGTAAGCAATCCCTGAGCTAAGGGGGAAAAGACAATGGAACCAACGCCTCTCCGGCCCAAGACTTCCAGGAGGCCGTCGTCTTCTACCCATCGGTCAAGCATACTGTACCGAGGCTGATGAATAAGGAGCGGCACCCCCATGTTTCTCAGAATGGTTTCTGCCTTTTGGGTCATTTCGGCATTGTAGTTGGAGATCCCGGCATATAAAGCCTTGCCCTGTTTCACGGCATGAGCTAATGCGCCCATGGTCTCTTCCAGCGGCGTATCAGGGTCGGGACGATGCGAATAGAAGATATCCACATAGTCGAGTCCCATGCGTTTCAGGCTCTGGTCCAGACTGGCCAGGAGGTATTTGCGCGAGCCCCATTCACCATAGGGTCCGGGCCACATGAGGTAGCCGGCCTTGGTGGAGATGATCATTTCATCACGATAAGGCTTGAAGTCTGAGGCTAAGATGCGGCCGAAATTCTCTTCGGCACTGCCGGGGACGGGACCGTAGTTGTTGGCCAGATCGAAATGGGTGATGCCGTGATCGAAAGCATAACGCAATATCTTTCGTCCGTTTTCAAAGACATCTACCGATCCGAAGTTGTGCCATAGCCCTAACGACAAGGCCGGCAGCTTGATGCCGCTTTTCCCGCACCGGCGGTAAAGCATGTCATCATATCTGGTTTGAGCGGCTTGATAGTTCATAATAACTGTTTTGAATTTAATAATATCGTATATGATTTTTCTTGATTTTCTAACGGTGTTGTACCAGCAAAGATAAGCAGTTTGCCTTCATGTTTTGGTCCCGAAACTGAGACCAAAAATCTCAGGAACTATTTAGGCCTAATTGCTCTTTTCTTGTCCGGAATAGAATTTTACAACCCTGGAAATGGCCTCTTGGCATACTTGGCAAAAACCGTCGGCGGTATTGGTTTTCATTCTGCAATCCATGGCGGGACGGTAAATGCCTTTTGCCGCGTACCCGCCACCTTCAAACACGCCCGTTACCGATTGGTAGGGCGGAGTAGGAGGGGTCGGAACAGGTACTGTATCCGGGATTAAATGTTCCCATTTGGTATGAAAATTTTTCAGGGTGGTGAGATTGGGATTCCAGGGCTCATAAGATAAATCGTAAAAGTCGGAATCGTCGTCGTAGAAATATTCATCTCCCAGTCCGGCCAAACCATGGCCTATTTCATGCACGAAAACATTTGGAGAGAGGTGATGGCTTGATGAAACAATGGAGAAATGGTTATAGACACCACCCCCGCCATATTTGTCTGAATTAACCAGAACAATGATATGGTCGTGCGGGGTTCCGGCGGCGTAATCGAAGATGGCCCAGGTGCTGAAACTTTCAAGATAGCGTTCGGAACCAAAGGTGCTAAAGGAGCTGTTAAAAGCGGTGGTTTTCCAGATCTGTTTTTCCGGAATGTCGGTGCCCGACTGTGAGGAGGGAATAAAGAGGGCTCTGACGGTGATGTGATCTTTTAAGTGGTTATAGGGTTGCAGGCTGAAAAGATAGTCGGTGATATGTTCTGAGTCCCTAAAAAAACGATCCGCTTCAGGAGCAGTATAGCCTTCTGCCAAAATGAGAAGATCGGCATTTTGGGAAGGCTGGTCGTTGCCGTGAATTCTTTGGACCATTCCTTCAGCGGGGGGCGCCGTAAATTCGGCTTTTGTTTTTTGGGGCGAGAAAACCTCATTGACCAGGGGAATAAATCGATTGTCTTTTTGCCGATATTCAATAAATAATCTGACATCGGTTTGGGGCCATGGTGCTTCCAGTGTTTGTTCGAAAACTCTGCTGTTTTCTTTGGCTTGTTCCAGCGCACGCCACTCCTCGAAGAGGGTGCAAAAGCCTTTCACAAATAGGGTATCTCCGGTGTGCGGTTCGAGGAGCACAAGCCGGTAAGACCCAAAATCGAAAGTCGGCAGGTTCTGATGAGGGCCTCCGCTGTAGCCCGGAACCTTTTTATACCGGGCAATGGTAGCCTGTTGTTGTTTCTGGTTGCCCGACAATACAAAATCTATTCTCAATGTTTGATCGTATTGAAAAGCGTTTTTTTGTCCACCGATAGTGATGAATGAGGGAAAAAAGAGCAGGCCGATGAAGAAAGATTTAGGAATTAAATTCATTGCGGAGATTCTATATTTGTTTAATTACTTTTGCAACGGTAATTTATAATCACAACCAAATTTATAAAAACTATTGAACTTTCGAAATATGGAAGAAGTAAGTGCCCAAACGAACTGGTTTTCCCAATGGGTGAGTGCCATCTTAAAATCATTGAAGTTGAACATGCCGGACCATTGGGTCGGAATGGTGGAAATCGTATTTTCGTTTCTGATCATCGTCGTGCTTTCCTATCTGGCATTTTTTCTGGCCAAGCGCTTTTTACTCTATGCCATTATCAAGATCATCCGAAGGACAAAATCCAACCTGGATGATTACCTGATTCGTCGAAAAGTTTTCCACCGGCTGATACATCTGGTGCCAATCATGACGATGTATGTTTTTTCCGGGTGGTTTATGGGACATCATCCGCACACCCTGAATTTTTTTCAGGATGTTGTTTTGCTCTATCTGACTGTGGTGGTGGTGATGAGTTTTAGCGCCCTGCTCAATGCTTTTGAAGATATTTACAATACTTTTCCCTTTGCTCATGAGCGGCCCATAAAAGGGTATCTCCAGGTGATTCATCTGTTGGCGGTGATTGTGGGTGCACTGGTGGCCATATCCATCCTATTTAATGTACAGGTGTTGAATATCCTGGCCGGTATGGGAGCTATGGCAGCCGTACTGATGTTGGTATTCAGAGATTCCATTCTGGGGTTGGTAGCGGGCGTTCAGCTGTCGGCCAACAGGATGGTGAAGGTGGGCGATTGGATTACCATGCCCGGACATAACGCGGATGGTACCGTGATGGAAATAACGTTGAACACCGTTAAGGTCAGAAATTGGGATAAAACCATATCCACCATTCCCACCTATGCGATGGTTTCCGACTCGTTTATCAACTGGAGGGGGATGGAAGAGTCGGGAGGACGAAGAATTGCCCGGGCTGTTAATATTGATATTCGGAGCGTAAAATTTTGTACCCCGGAAATGTTGGCGCGGTTTCGCAAAATACATCACCTCAAGGAGTACATTGACCAGCGGCAGAAGGAGATTGAAGATTATAACCGGATGCACGATGTGGATGAGTCATTGCCGGTGAACGGGCGACGCATGACCAATCTTGGTGTTTTCCGAAAATACCTGGAAAACTATATTTCCAACCATCCCAAGATCAATAAAAAGATGACGCTTATAATTCGTCATCTGACGCCCAATGAAAAAGGGATTCCCATACAAATCTATGCTTTTTCGAAGGATGTGGAGTGGGCCAAATTTGAAGGGGTGCAGGCCGATATTTTCGACCATATTTTTGCCATTGTTCCATTGTTTGAACTTCGTATTTTCCAAAATCCCAGTGGAGATGATTTGAAAGATTTGGTAGAAGGTTTTTCAAATTATAAGTGAAATTGACAGGTTTGAAATTATTACTTGGTATTTTTGCGCCTATAGTGTTGGAAATTTGGGTTATTTATCCTAATTTCGACATCAATCATTATTAAATGAGCTAAAATACTTTTAATTTCTAACATTTGTCATTTTTTGATATGGAGAGCCATTTACAAATTGATAGTCTTGACAAGAAAATCTTGTCAATGATTACGCAAAATGCCCGAATTCCCTTCCTTGAGGTTGCCCGCGAATGTAAAGTTTCCGGTGCTGCCATTCATCAGCGAATCCAGCGACTCATGAATATGGGGGTTATAAAAGGGTCGGAATTTATTATTAACCCTGCCAAAATTGGTTATCACACCTGTGCTTTTATCGGTATTTTTCTCAAGAAAGCCAGTTTGTTTGATAAGGTGGTTAAGATGCTGGAAGAGATTCCGGAGGTGGTGGAATGTCATTATACCACCGGAGAGTATGCCATGTTTGTGAAAATATTTGCCAAAAGCAATGAGCATTTGAAGCGTATATTGCACGATAAACTTCAGAATATTCCGGGCATCGCATCTACCGAAACCATTATATCGCTGGATGAATCCTTTAAACGTCAATTGCCCATTGAATGACCATTGGATGGGATGTTAATATCAGAAGCGGGATAGGTAATGTTACCTGTCCCGCTTTCTTTTATTTTATGAAGTGTTGCGTAGCGCAAAGCATAGCCGGCTGGGTTTGATCGGGAACAATATTGATTTGTCCCAGCATCACGCCGCCCCAACCCACCTGATTGATGACAACGGGTTGGCCGATTTTATTTTTGATAATGTCGGGTTCCTGCATGAAGGTGTGGGTATGTCCTCCGATGATGATATCGATGGCGGTGGTTTGGGCGGCCACTTTGACATCCGACTCCGGCCTATCCTCCGAACTTTTATATCCCAGATGCGAGAGGGCTACCACCAGGTTGCAATTTTTTTCTTCCTTCAGGAAACGGGCCGTTTTTTCTGCTGTAATAACGGGATCGAGCCATCTCATCCCTTCGTAATTGGCGGGAGAGACCAGTCCATTGGGGTTGATACCCAGTCCGAGAATACCTACCCTGAACGGACCTCTTTCAATGATTTTCCAGGGCTGAGTGTGATCTTTTAGCACCGTTTGACTGAAGTCGTAGTTGGTGCAGATAAAGGGGAAGTTGGCATACTTCATTTGTTGTGCCAGATGTCCCATGCCGTTGTCGAATTCGTGGTTGCCGATGGTGGCGGCGTCATATCCCATCGTGGACATAAGTTCAAACTCGGGCTTACCACCAAAAAAGTTAAAGTAGGGAGTCCCTTGAAAAATATCGCCTGCATCCACTAAAAGAATATGCGTATGTTTTTTCCGCAATTGCTTTATGAGTGTCGCCCGACGTGCAAAACCACCCATGTTGGGATATCGTGGATGATCTGCCGGAAAGGGTTCCAGGTGGCTGTGAACGTCGTTGGTATGCAGTATGGTAAGAATCTCTTTGCTATTCTTGGCCGGTAAAGGAATGGGAAGGGATACAGCCAGTCCCCCGGCAATGAGTGTCTTCAGAAATTTGCGCCGATCGGTATTCATAATATTCAGGTTCAATTATCCATTATAAATTACGAATTGAATTCTCTTATTGGTGTGTCGTTGTCTTCTTTTAAGTTTCCTTCTCAGATCTTAACCGCCATGTTTCAGCTTTAGACGGCCGAGGTCAGATTGGAGAAGAAGGTAAAATACCGGGATAAAAAAATATTCTATCCTCTTACCTGCCGATGATTCCTCCTATATTTCATGTTCGAAGCCCTGCTGCTATTGCAACCGAATTCTCGTGTCATGGGGTGGATCGATGGATTTACCATTCTTCGTCAACTCTCGGATGTGGTAAATAATGATATCTCTGATTTTTTGTGATGAGGTATATTTTTCGCGGGCTTTGGCAAAAACGGTATAATGATCACCTCCATTGGCCAGATAATCGGATGTAACCACATAATAGTATTGATCCTCTTGTAAGGGTTCGCCTGCGACCATGGGATTGATCACTGTTTGGTCTTTAAAAGAAAAGGAAGCCCCGGAAAGACCGTCGCCCCACGAATTGCCCATATGCTTGAAAAGTTGAAAGATCTCTTTTCCTGAAAGCTTTAAAATGATTAGTTGGTTTTCAAAAGGCATTAACGAGTAAATATCTCTGACGGTAATGTCGCCTTTGGGGAGAGGAGCTCGTAATCCTTTGATGTTGATAACCGTCAGGGTGGGCAAAGGATCTTTGTTAATTTTCCGGATCTCTTTTAAAGCTTCTTCTTGCAGCAAGTCAGCCACAAAATGGGAGAGGGGAGATTCCGGCTTTTGCGGAACCATTTGCGCTTGTGATTGTCCAATGACTTCGTTCATGACCGATTCTATGGAGTCACGCAGCGGGGCCATATAAGCCTCCACGAGAGAATCACTCTCAATGGTATTTTCTACTTTTATAAGATCCGCCGAAGAAAAGCGGGGCTGAACCTGACGGTGGCACGAAACGACCAATAGTCCCGATATCAGGAAAATTGTTAGAAGGCGTTGCATGTTAATGAATTAAGTTGTTCATAGTTAAAAATGCAGCAATGAATTTGTCATTGCTGCACTGTAAATATTTTATTTTATGCGTTCCAGGAACTTTTTTCTTACTTCAGAAATAAAGTCTTCGTTGATTTCAGGGTAGTAGATCCGGATCATGTCCTGTATGCCGAATTTCACATGGAAGTGGCCGATGGCCGCATCGAAGAAGGGCCGTTCCCAGTTGAATTTCACTTGTCGGGTGATATTCTCGAAATGTTTCCACGTGAGATGCCTGGGAATAGAGAAATAACCATGATCTTTTTCTATCAGGTCGAAGAAGACCCCTTCTTCTTTTTCTTCCATAATAAAAAACTTTTTAATCCTAATGATTGCCGGGCCTTCCACCTTTTTGGGCGGTTTGCTTCTGAATTCAATGCCTTGGTCCATATATCCGGCCTGTAGGTCGATAATTTCCGAGAAATTGTCCAGATGCCGAATCCTGATCACATCAAATCGTTTGTTGAAAATATTCACAACTCCCGGCGTGGCATTAAAATCGGTTTTAAAATAACTCTTAATGTTTTGTGTTGCCCGGGTGATGTCCTCCAGAGTGTACAGTTTTTTGAGTACCAGATAGATATAAAGGGGCTTGCTCTCGACCGGATGATCGGAATAGTAATTGTAGAATCCGGGAAACGGTTCGGGGGCTTCCAGTACAAACGTGTTGGGCCAAATCTTATCTTCCAGGGTTTTGAGGGTTTCCTGTTTCAACAGGTTACCGTAACGTTCGATGTAAGGTTCTTTGCTCATAGTTTTGATCGTTTTTGTTGCTCTTAAGGTAGTGAAAATTTGCTGAAGCGCAACCGTGAAGAACTCATTTTTCCACCAAAACAATGGGCTTGAGGCCTTAATGACGGGTGAAAACCATTTCTCTTCCCTGGGATAGATCATTGTTAAAGTGATAACCTTCCAGGTCGAAGGCTTTAAGATCTTCCGGATCTGTGAGTCTGTTCTGAATGATAAAACGGGTCATCCTACCTCTGGCTTTTTTGGCGTATATGGAAACGACTTTATAGGTTCCGTTTTTGAACTCTTTAAATATTGGGGTGATAATGGGGACCTCTATTTTGTCTGGATCTAAAGCTTTAAAGTATTCCTGACTGGCCAGATTGATCAGCGCTTTGTGTCCTTCTGTTTTAAGATCTTCATTGAGTTGGCGGGTTATTTTATCATTCCAAAATTGATAAAGATTTTTTCCTTTTGGCGTTTCCAGTTTTGTACCCATTTCCAGGCGGTAGGGTAAGATCAGGTCGAGAGGACGAAGCAATCCGTATAAGCCGGATAGGATGCGGAGCTGTTGCTGTGCGGTGTCGATCTCTTCCGGGCTCAGAGTTCGTGCCTGAAGGCCGTTGTAAGCTTCTCCATTGAAGGCATAGATGGCCTGTCGTCCTTCTTTTTCGTCGAATGGCCATTGCCACTTAAAAAAACGTTCGGCATTCAACTCTGCCAGGCTGTTGCTTATTTTCATCAGTTTCATGAGCTGTGTTGGAGAATAGCTCTTCAGTTGTTCAGCCAATAAGGAAGCCTCTTTCGGAAAGAGAATTGGCGTGTGGTTGGGGTAGGGAAACGGTTTCTTAAAGTCAAGTTTTTTCGCAGGAGAAAGAATGGCTAACATAAAGGTTTTTAATATAGATGGTTAGACATGAGATCTTAAGATGTCAATGGGTTATGTGGGATTCTACCATATTATTTAAATTGTATTTTTGTCCATATTTTCAAGCTCCCCTTTGTTTGTACACATCTTCTTTCTTTCCTGTTAATTTTTACCTTCTTGCCAAAAGGACCACATTCTCCACATGATGGGTGTGGGGGAACATATCCACGGGTTGGATGGCCATCACTTTATAACGTACATCCAGCAGGTTGATATCGCGCGCCTGAGTCGCCGAGTTACAACTAACATAGACGATTCTTTCGGGGGCTGCATTCAGGATGGTTTTTACCACATCTTCATGCATTCCGGCCCTTGGCGGGTCGGTGATGATGACGTCGGGGTACCCCTCTTTTTCAAACAGATCATGGGTCAAAATGTTTTTCATATCGCCTGCCAGAAACAAGGTGTTTGAAATGTCGTTGATTCTGGAATTTTCCTGAGCATCTTCAATGGCTTCAGGCACATATTCGATGCCAACAACCTTTTTTGCTTTATGGGCCACAAAGTTGGCAATGGTGCCGGTGCCGGTATAGAGGTCGTAGACTGTTTCCTGCCCCGTTAGCCCGGCAAAATCGCGGGCCACTTTATATAGGTTGTAGGCTTGGCGCGAGTTGGTCTGGTAAAAAGATTTGGGACCTATTTTAAATCGTAGTCCTTCCATCTCTTCGAAAATGTGATCGCGGCCCGAATAGAGTTGCACTTCCAAGTCGGTGATGGTGTCGTTGGCTTTTCCGTTGATGACATACATCCATGAGGTGACTTCAGGGAATTGTTTGGAAAGATGTTCAAACAGCATCTGCCGCTTTTCTTCATCATCTTCATAAAAGGCGACGATGACCATTGTTTCACCCGTGGTGCTGGTCCGGATGATCATTGTTCTGAGCAATCCTTCCTGCGCTTTTAAATCAAAGAATGGCCAGTTGTTTTCTATTGCAAAATTGCGAACAGCCAATCGGATGGCATTGGAGGGATGAGGTTGAAGATGGCATTCTTCTATATCGATCACTTTATCGAACATTCCCGGAATGTGGAAACCCAGACCGTTTTTATTTTCTATCACCTGGTCTGATTCCATCTCTTCGGTGGTCAGCCATCTCTTGTTCGAAAAGGTGAATTCCAGTTTGTTACGATAGTATTGTTCCTGTGGCGAGGCCAAAATAGGAGATATTTCAGGCAGTTCCACTTTGCCTATTCGTAGAAGGTTGTTCCACACCTCCCGCTGCTTAAACTTTAATTGTTCCTCATAGGGAATGTGTTGCCACTTGCAGCCACCGCAGGTGCCAAAGTGCTGGCAGAAGGGTTCACTGCGCATCTCGGAGAGATGGTGAAAGCGCACCGGCCGACCTTCAAAATATTTTTTTCTTTTTTTGGTGACCTGAACATCTACGATGTCGCCTGGTGCGGCCAGTGGTACAAACACCACGATGTCATTAATTTTTCCGAGCGCTTTTCCTTCGGCTGCGATGTCGCTTATTACCAGCCTTTCCAATAAAGGCTTGTTTCTTCTTGATCGTCCCACTATATTTTTTTCTGGTTTGCGTTGGCAAAGATATGCCAAACACCATACATCCACCAAACTTTTTGTTTCTCTTAAATTGTTAACTTTGCGTCTGTATTTTTAAATAGATGACTTATGACAGAAAGAGTGTTGACTTATAAGGATATAGATAAAAGTATTTTAAAATCCTTGCCCAATCCCGTTAAGAAAGCTTACGAAATCAAGATAAAAATTCCTGAATTTACCTTCTTGGGCGTCAAAGACCAACCCGATTTTGCAGATGTCTACATCACCTTTTATCCCACCGACAAAATAATTGAGCTCAAATCGTTGAAGATGTATGTGCATGCCCTGCGTAATATCACTGTTTCTTATGAGCGACTGATTAATATCTTTTATGATCACCTGGTGGAAGTTTATCAACCCGACCGGATACGCATCGTCATGATATGCAATCCGCGTGGTGGTATCAGTTCGCGGCTGACCATTGATTCGGACTGGAAAGTGAGGGGTGGTGATGAAAAATACAGCGACTGGAAAAACCATATTGACGACACCTGGAGCCTGACTTTGTAAAGAAGCGTGGGGATGGGGTGTGAAATATTATATCGGAGGATCAGATGAATGGCCGAATCTTTGTCACCATATCAATTTTTAAAGGCTGCTGAGAAATATCCGGTGGTGGATGTACGAACCCCTTCCGAATTTGTCAAAGGACATATTCCCGGCGCACTGAATCTGCCGCTTTTCTCTGATGATGAAAGGGCTGTGGTTGGCACGTTGTATAAAAAGCAGGGACGTAATGCGGCTGTACTGAAGGGCCTGGAATTCGTTGGACCAAAGATGGCAGCCATGGCTAAAGAGGCAGCCGGTCTGGCCGTCGAGAACAAACTGCTGGTTCATTGCTGGCGAGGAGGTATGAGGAGTGCCAGTATGGCCTGGTTGTTCGAAACGGTCGGTATCTCCTGCTTGATACTGGAAGGTGGCTATAAAGCTTATCGGGCATCCTTCCGGGAGATGATTCTCGACGAAAAATGGAATTTTGTAGTGCTTGGGGGCCCAACCGGAAGTGGAAAAACCGATGTTTTAAAAGCTTTGGAACAGTTTGGTGAGCAAGTGCTCGATCTGGAAGGACTGGCCAACCATAAGGGCTCGGCGTTTGGTGCTTTGGGACAAGACCAGCAACCCACCACCGAACAATTTCAGAACGATATCCATGAAGTGCTGCGAAAATTTGATCCTCACCGGCCTATCTGGGTGGAGGGAGAAAGTAATAGCATTGGAAGAGTTTTTATTCCGGATCTGCTGTTCGATCGGCTGATGAAGGCTCCTCTTATAATGTTTGAGTTGAACCGGGAAAGACGGCTGGATAGATTGGTGAAGGAGTATGGTTGTTTTCAAAATGACCTGCTGGCGCAGTCGGTCCTGAAAATTCAAAAAAGATTGGGAGGGGTACGTACCCAAGAAGCCCTAGATGCGTTGGAGATAGGTGATTACCGAAAAGTAGCCGATATCACTCTTCAATACTACGATAAGAGTTATGCCAACTCTTTGTCCAAACGAAATAAGCCGGTATGGTCTTTCACGGAAGAGAAAGATAATCCGGAAGCTACTGCTGAAAAATTAATTAAACAACTGGAGCTATGTTTACAATAGATACCAAGGGACATCTTTGTCCTGAACCCCTTATTATGGCCAGAAATGGCTTGAGAGAGGTGAAAGAAGGTGAAAAAGCGTTGATTATCACGGATAATGAAACGTCCTATCAAAATTTGATGAGTTTTCTTTCCGATTTGGGTGCAAATCCCGTGGCAGAACAAAAAGGAAAAGAATATTTTATTGAAGTGACCAAGCCGGCCGAGACTTCAGATCAGGCAGATCACAATCCGGAAGCGTATTGCTCCGTTCCGGGGGTGCCGGCACCCTCCACCGATTATGTTGTGGTGGCCCGGAGCGCTCAAATGGGAGAGGGAGATGCCGATTTGGGGAATTTGTTGGTCAGAGGTTATTTAAATGCGTTGAAGGGGATGGAGCATTTGCCTACCCACATCATTATGTATAACAGTGGAATTCATTTGACCTTGGAAGGGTCGGATACTGCTTTGGCCTTGGGAGAATTGGAAGACCGGGGGGTGAGCATTATTGTTTGCGGAACATGTGTTGATTTTTACCAGGTGAAAAGCAAAGTAGGTGTCGGTCGAATCAGTAATATGTATCAGATTGCCACGCTCCTAGCCGAAGCAGGGCACGTCGTCTACTTATAGACTGCCATGGAGTTTAGCAATACATATTTTGATAATGCCAGCACCAGCTGGCCTAAGCCTGTCGAAGTGGGAGAAGCGATGAGTCGCTTTCTTCGTGAGATCGGTGGAACCTACGGCAGGGCGGCCTATGGACGAGTCTTTCAAACGTCCGGCATAGTTGAAGAGTGCCGCAATGCCATGGCCGAGGTGTTGGGCGTTTCCGAATCAGGAAACATTGCGTTTACGCCCAATGCCACCACGGCCTTAAATACCATCATTACGGGTTTGGAGCTGAACCAATGCGAAGTATTAATCTCACCTCTGGAACATAATGCTGTGATGCGGCCCCTTGAGCGGTTGGCTCAAGCCGGCAGAATACGATGGAAAGTGTTGCCGGCAGGAAAAGATGGCCGTATTATACCTGAAAAGATCCCCGAAGTGTTGTCTTCTGACTGTCGGTTGGTAATAGTAAATCATCAAAGTAATGTGAATGGTGTGATTCAACCCCTGCAGGAGATCCGTTCTTATATTGGCTCGATCCCATTGGCGGTTGATGTTACGCAATCGTTGGGAGGAGTGACCGTTGAGGGCGACAAATGGGGAGTTGATTATATTGCTTTTACGGGACACAAAGGCCTGTTGGGCCCCACCGGCACAGGCGGATTTTTTGTGAGAAATCCCGAACAGTTATCCCCTTTGATATTTGGTGGTACGGGTAGTCGTTCCGAAAGCTTTGAAATGCCCTCCTTTATGCCGGATAAGTATGAGGCGGGAACGCCCAATACGGTAGGTCTTGCCGGATTGCTGGCAGCGCTGAGCCATAAACCGGACAAGTTTTGGTCGGCCGATGGTTTCATGATGATGCTGCAACGCATTGCCCATATAAAAGGTGTGCGAGTGCTTGCCGCCGAGGATTTTCAGCATCAGGGAGGTGTCTTTTCCATTGTGCATCCATCTGTGCCACCCTCCACGATGGCACGACGCCTTTATGACAGGTTCCGGATCGAAATACGATCAGGATTGCATTGTGCTCCCATGGCCCATCGGTATTTAAAATCATTCCCGGCTGGCTCCGCACGTTTTGCACTGTCCCCCTGGCATACGGATGGCGACTTGGAGAGCCTCGCTGAAGTGCTGGAACTGGTTTTGTCATAATAAATTTTTAAATTTTTTCGTTCATGCAACTATTTCTTTTTCCCAATGTGCATAAAGTGATGAAAGCAGAAAAAATTTGTCAAGCAAAGGGTATTAAGAGTCGGGTTATCCCGGTGCCTGAACATATATCGTCAGAGTGTGGCATGTGTGTTTTGGTTGATGCCAAGGATGTGGAAAAATGCTCAGCTCTTTTTGTAGAAAATAACATCCCCTTTGAAATGCATGATGAGGAATTGTCGTGAGCTATAGGGAACTTTAATCGGATTCCTAGCCTTGATGGTGGAATAACAGAGTGGATATGATATGCAAATGCTTTGGGTTGAGTTTGTTTTTAATTCATGCGGAGAACGAAGAAAATAAAGAACCATAAACTGCAAAGAGTAGTTTTTGGGGATGAAACGAGCATGACAGTATGAGATTGTCACAAAAGAGTATGTATAAACCCCGAGTCATGCGAGTTCCATCAGACCAATGGATTAACCAATTTTTATACTGATGAAACGAGCATGGCGACTTTTGCCACAAAAGGACATGTATAAATTTGGCTAAGCCATGTGAGTTCCATTCGACCAATAACATAGATAAAATTTATACGGATGAAAAGTATGGATTTCGATTTGCTGAAAACCGTTGAATATGGTGGATGTTCCGCCAAATTGCCCCCAGGAGAACTGGCCGGTATCTTATCCAAGTTGCCACAGATGCACCATCCTAATATAATGGTTGATATAGAGACGCATGATGATGCAGGGGTTTACAAACTCAATGATGAAACGGCACTGATTTTTACGACCGATTTTTTCCCTCCAATTTGTTCCGATCCATTTGAATTTGGCGAGATTGCTGCCACCAATGCTTTGAGTGATGTTTATGCCATGGGTGGAACCCCTTTGTTGGCTTTGAATCTGGTGATGTTCTCTACTGTGGAGATGCCTTTGTCGGTCTTTGCGAAGATTTTGGAGGGTGGTTATAACAAAGTAAAAGAGGCCGGAGCGCTGATTATGGGCGGTCATACCATTGAAGATCATCCGCCCAAATACGGGCTTGCAGTGGTCGGTACGATTCATCCAGAAAAGCTGATAACTAATGCGGCGGCACGGCCGGGCGATATCCTGGTTCTTACCAAGCCTTTGGGAATTGGTGTTATGGTGGCTGCCAAACGGTTGAATATGGCCCGCGAAGAGGCATATAGAACTGCGCTCGATCAGATGAAAATGCTCAATAATGTGGGGCGGGATGTCATGGTGCGTCATGGTATTAAATGTGCTACCGATGTCACCGGTTTCGGATTGTTGGGCCATGCCCTTAAGATGGCACAGGCCAGTGGGGTGAGTTTGGCCATCAAAAGCAAGGCGTTGCCAATAATCAGTCAGGCCGAACAGTTGGCTTATGATGGTTGCATCCCCGGTGCTGCCTTCCGGAATCTTGATTTTGTTCAATCCTCACTGCATGTGGCCAAATCGGCCGAACCCCACCTGAAAATGCTGGCTACGGATGCTCAGACTTCAGGCGGTCTTTTGATGTGCGTACCCCAGGAGAAAGCAGAGGCGGTTCTCAACGAACTGAAAGCGAGTAAGGGGCTTTCTCAGGCGGCCATAATTGGAGAAGTCCTGCCCAAAACACGAAAGTCCATTTATCTGGAGTAATGCCATACGTCACAGTTATTCCCTTTCTTTTTCCTATTTTTACCTTAAATTTTCAGTGAGGTGGTCAGGCTACCTTTCGTTCTTTACTCATAAACTTAAAATCTTTATAATGCATAAACAGGAAATACAGTCACTCTTGAACATTGAAGCGCAGGCGGTTGCTTCTATTCCCATTACCGACGAATTCGGAAAAGCGCTTGACCTTATTTACGAATATGTGCACAACAGAAAAGGCAAACTCATTACCAGCGGGATGGGGAAAGCCGGGCAAATTGCCATTAACATGGCCACCACCTTTAGCAGTACGGGAACTCCCTCTGTTTTTCTGCATCCCAGCGAAGCGCAGCATGGCGACCTGGGGGTGGTCCAGGAAAATGATGTCATGTTGTTGATTTCCAATTCGGGTAAGACACGAGAAATTCTAGAGCTGATTGATCTGGCCAAGGGGCTTCGTCCAGGTATCCCTTTTATTGTTATTACCGGGAATAAGGAATCTTTACTGGCCGAAGCTGCTTCGGCATGCCTCTTTACCGGCAATCCCCCGGAAGTGTGTGCATTGGGACTAACACCTACGACCTCTACTACCACCATGACTGTGATTGGCGATGTTCTCGTTGTCCTGATGATGAAACGTATCGGTTTTTCCAATCACGATTATGCCCTGCGACACCACGGTGGATATCTGGGTGACAAATCCCGAAAGGCAGCAGGATTAGAGTGATCGGGAGATAGATTGTTCGGCGATTGGGTTGGCAGGAGATGGAATTCACAATTCTGAAACCCGAACCCAATTACTAGAAACTTTGAACGAACCACTAAAAAACATAAACTAAAAAAGTATGAGAATATTAAAAGATCAGTCACTGGCTATGGTGGTGGATGTACAGGAGCGGCTGTTTCCTCATATTCACGACTACGAATTGTTGGAGAAAAATATGCAATTATTGGTCAAAGGGTTAAAAGTGTTGGAAATTCCCTTTGTGGTAACCGAGCAGTATAAAAAAGGACTGGGCGATACGATTCCATCGCTGGAGACTATGGTTAAAGTGGATCCTCACTTTGAGAAACTCGCTTTCAGCTGTTGTGATGACCCGGCCATCATGGAGAAGATTGAGACTTCGACCAAAAGATTTATTATTCTGGCAGGTATTGAAGCGCACATATGCCTGCTCCAAACGGCCATTGATCTCATAGAAAGAGGTTATAGGCCTGTCGTTGTGGAGGATTGTGTGGCCTCACGAAATCCGGAGAACAAACGCATCGCGATTACTCGTATGCAGCAGGAAGGAGTGCTTGTTACCAGTGCTGAATCTTTGCTGTTTGAGCTGTGTCGGGTCGCCGGAACAGATTCGTTTAAAGCCATTTCCAAACTGGTAAAATAGAAGGATGGCACGGATATTTGGCTTGGGCGAAACTGTATTGGACGTTGTTTTTAAAGAGGATCGACCTGTCTCGAGTCAGCCAGGCGGGTCGGCTTTTAATGCATTGGTTTCTCTGGCCAGAATAGGTCATCAGGTGGAGTTGATTAGCGAGATTGGAGCCGATCAGGTGGGGAGAAACATTCTGTCTTTTTTAGAGAAAAATGGGGTGGGTACCCGGTGGATTCACCATTTCTCATCCGGAAAAACACCCGTTGCACTGGCATTTCTCGATCAGGACAATAATGCCCGGTATCAGGTGTATAAAGATTTTCCGGATGATCGATTCCAAATTGAAACGCCCGACTTTCAAGCAGGAGATATTTTACTTTTCGGCTCTTTTTTTGCGGTTAATCCGGTGTTGCGTCCGAAAGTCAGAGAGCTGCTTGTAGAAGCCCGAAACAGTGGCGTTTTTCTAATCTATGATCCTAATTTCCGGAAAAACCATATGGATGGCATTGATGTTTACCGGCCCATCATAGAAGATAATTTCAAGTTGGCACATTTGGTTCGGGGCAGTGATGAGGATTTCCAAACCATTTACGGAGATATTACCATAGAGGAGGCTTTGGATAAAATCCGATTCGGCGGTGCGCATGCCATCATTACCGCCAATGCCAATGGTGTTCATGCCTTGATTGATGGAGAGCGCATCTTTGTGGAAGCCCATCCCATAGATCCGGTGAGCACCATCGGAGCCGGCGATAATTTTAATGCCGGTATGGCCCATGGATTGATTCGGTCGAGAGATACCGGTCTGCAGTTATCTCACTGGAAAGAGATTCTCAAAGGTGCTGTTGAATTCTCGACCAATGTGTGCCTTTCGCTAGACAATTATATTTCTAACGATTTTGCTACCGCGGTTCTTTAGATGGCCTTTAGAAAATTTCGAATTTCATCTGCTGTTTTAACCACCGTGCCGGCTCCCGATTCGTGAAGAATCTCATCGGGCAAAGGACCTGTATTAATGGCAATTGTAAAGATTCCTGCCTGAACAGCTGCTTCGACACCTAATGGTGCATTTTCAATGACAACAGCTTCCGACGGAGAACAGCCTGCTTTGTGCAGCGCTTTTTCATATGGCTCCGGGTCGGGTTTGCATCGATTGACATCCCAGCCGGTAACTAAATCCTCCTTCTCAACACCATAATCGTTTTTGAGGCGGTTGAGCAGTGCCGGTTGCTTCGAGCCTGTAACCACTATCACTCTGATATTTTTATTGCATATTTCCTGCATTAGAGCCTGCATACCGGGAATCATGGCTGCCGGGGGCATCTTATTCATCAGGCGCGTTTTTTCAGCATATATTGCTTCTGTCTCTTGCAAGGTGGCTTCCCTGCCGGAGACTTCCCGGATCACCTTTTGTATTGTATCGTCTCCTGTTCTGCCTTCGTTCATGTAGGAAGCCCTCTCGGGGAAATCTATTCCGAATTTTTTAAAAGCGACAACCCATGTTTCCACATGGTGTTTCATGCTGTCGTATAAAACGCCGTCCATATCGAAAAATACGGCACGGATATTTGTCGGTCGGTTCATTGATGATAGTTTTAAGAGCGCAAAGGTAAAAAAAGTAATGGGATTGGATAAGAGATGGTGCTTGCTGGTAAAAGAACCTTTTTATGCCGTAGAAAAAATGTTTGGCTTTCAAGTGTGAAAAAGTAATGCGGCCAATCAAGTCCTTTTTCCCTGAGAAGTGATAGGTAAAAAGAAAAATCAAATTACAAGCTTTAATCAGTTGTTGTTATTATTAAAGTTATTATAGATATACACCCGTTTGGAATTTGAATATTGGAAATAAAGGTCAGATGCATTTGTTTTTATATTTTTGGACCCTAAATTAATTGATTCGCCAAGCGGCATATTTGCCCTTTTTAATAAAAACTATGATTATAAAGCTTGAAAGACGAACTTCAGACATCAAAAGACTTCAAAGAGCCTGGGATGTTGTCGGGTCTTTATTGTCGGAATTGCAAAAAAGAGAGATCCCGGCCGATTTACAAGAAACGATCAATAATAAGATTGTTGAAATAAATGCATATGAAGGAAGCGATAAAGACCTTTTGAAGCTTTTGGAAAAACTTTACGTGGAGGTGTTGAAATTAATCAAAGAAAGACTGGGTATCACACCACAAAAATATTATCAAAACATGTGGCTCTCATTTGGAATGGCCATCTTCGGATTACCACTTGGCGTCATGATGTCAACCATTACAGGGAATATGGTCTTTCTGGCTCTTGGGTTACCCATAGGACTCACATTGGGATTGGCCATCGGAAGATCTAAAGATAAAAAGGCAATGGCCGACAAAAAACAGATTAAAGTTGAAGAATGGTAACAAGCCCTATCCCTTATCGAATACTTTTATATTGTCTGAAAACAAAGCAATACTCTTCAATTTGTGACGACTTGAGATTGGATCATTCGCTTTTGTGAAAAATATTTCCGTAATTGCTATACGGATCTATCTGAATCAACCCTGTGGGTGCAGGCGCATAGAACTTTTCCCCAATTGGATATAATGGTCTTATTCCTGGAGATTTTACCCCCCCCCTGTTCCATGTGTTTGGATAGGGTTTGATGCCATTATGTTTTACCAGGAGTCCGACCGTATGAAAACCAATCAAGTTTTCAGAATGGTCTTGTTTGCCGGAACCATAATTTCGTCGTTTTTGGCTCCCTGAATAGTGGTATCGGTCTGGATTTGTCCACTTCCGGATGTGATTCAGGAACAGCAGAATGAAGTTCTTTTTGGGGCGTCGCCGGCATTGTGGTTTATGTTGATAAGGCTGGTGGTCCACCGGAGATTCATGCCGCGGAGGGCATGCAAGAAAATAGAAAATCTACTCATCCATCTATGTTTACCTGCATACGGGGTTGTTTTCGGACAACCAGAGCGTTGGCTTATACCACAAGAAAATTGATGCCGTAGTCCTTCAATTTACCAATACCACCGATTTTAACGGATATCAATAGTGTCTGTCGGAAGCGTTGTACACTAGGAATGTGACGATATTGAAAAGAGATAAAGATTCGTTTAAGATTTCCAAAAGGATTTATAAATACCAAAACAATGAAAAAAAATGTATTAATTACGGGAACTTCCTCGGGAGTAGGATTTGAGTGTGCGGTTTTGTTTGGCCGGAACCATTATAAAGTATATGCATCGATGCGTAATCCCGACAAGGGAGATAAACTGCGAAAAATAATTGAGGAGGAGAATTTAAATATGGAGATCATACCTCTGGATGTTACGGACCTATCCACGATTCAATCGGCGGTGGACAGTATTATAGCTAAAGATGGAAGAATTGATGTTTTAGTGAACAATGCCGGGGCCGGATTTGGTAAGACTGTAGAGCAATCCACTGAGAAAGAGATTAGGTGGATTACCGATACTAATTATTTGGGTGTGGTATTTTGCACCCGTGCAGTTTTACCTTTTATGCGGAAACAAAAGCAGGGACATATCATCAATATATCTTCTGTAGGGGGCCTTGTGGGACAACCCTTTAATGAATTGTATTGTGGTGCCAAATTTGCGGTTGAAGGATTTGCTGAAGCATTGGCCACCTATGTGACGGATGCTTTTAATATTAAAATTACGAATGTGGAACCAGGCGGTATTTCCACCGAATTTATGTCTTCCGCCGTCGCTAAAACCACCGTAGAGGGACAGCTGTCCAAAGGAGAATATTTGCCCATCTTTGAAAGATATATGGCAGGAAACATGAAACGGGCGAACGAGAGTGAACAGCAAGTTTATCAGACTGGGCAAGAGGTAGCGCAGGTGGTTTTCTCGGTTGCGAAAAATGAAAACCCCCCATTGCGAGTTCGAACTTCCAAATGGGCTGAAGATTTTTGTCAACTCAAAACACAAGCTGATCCTGATGGAACCAAGCTTGTGCGTCAAATTAAAGAGAGCTTTTTATAGTCCGAAATTGGTCTAAGACAAGGTCGGAACTTTTCGCCCTCATAAAAGATTTTCTCCAAAGAATGAAGATTTAATAGAGTGTAATGATTTTATCTTCCGGCAATCTTGATTTGGGTGTTTTGTCCGGTGCATTAAAATCGGATGAGCTGTGGTAACCTACTGCAACAACAGCAATTGCTGTAAAACCTTTTTGACGCAGCTCAAACTCTTCATCGATGACTTTCAAATCGACCCCTTCCATCGGTACGGCATCCAGTCCCAGAAACGCAGCGCCCAACAAGAAAGATCCCATGTTAAGGTAAACTTGCTTTTCCATCCAATGTTGGAAATCTTTTAAATCGTAGCGGTGGATATCCGCAAACATATTGCGCGCTGCAAAAACTGTTTTTTTGATCTCCTCATTGGGGAAACGACCATCTATTTCTTCCTGTGAAATTAATTCTTGCATGTAATCTTCATCGGTACTTGTTCTGGAACAGAAAACAATGACGTGAGAGGCATTGATGATTTTTGACTGATTGAACTGAAACATTCCCTGAGCCCCTTTTGCGATTCGTTCTTTTCCTTCCCGTGTTTGGCCTATGATGAAATGCCAGGGTTGAATGTTGGTACTGGAAGGACTCATACGAAGTAATGCCTTCAATTGATGAAAGTCGCTTTCGGAGATCTTTTTGGAAGGGTCGAAGTCTTTTGTTGAATAGCGTCTGTTTAGTATTGCATTTAAGTTCATGAAGTAATTAGTTTTGTTTGTTTAAAATTTTATTTTGTTCAGATTCTACTCATTAATTTGATGGAATTTTGCCTATATATCCGCTGCGTTCATTTTTTAGAATACCTCTATTGGTGTAATTGTACTATAAAAATTATAGTTGCAAAAATAAGTATAGTCATATATCTTTGCAATAACGGTCTAAAAGGATAGTTTGAATATTGATTAAAACCGCAAACCATGTATCGAATCAACGGCAAAGAATATCCCTGCTGCACCAGCATAACTATGGGCATTATTGGAGGTAAATGGAAATCGGTAATTTTATTTCACCTGATGGAAGGTCCTCTTAGATATAGTGAATTAAAGAGAAAAATGGAGGGGGTGACCGAGCGAACATTGAGTTTGCAGTTAAAACAGCTGGAAGAGGATCGGGTTGTCCGAAGGGATGTATATGCCTCCAAACCGCCGTTGAAGGTAGAGTATTCTTTAACCGAATTGGGGAAAACATTGATTCCTCTTCTTAAATCCATTGCCAAATGGGGAGAATTTGTGGCGGCCAACCATTCAGAAAATGAAGTTGCCGGACCTTTATCGAAATATTAGTTTTTTACGATCACAAAACAATTGGTTCTCACGCTGATTTGGACCTTGGGTTACAATGTTATAAATAAGGTTGTGTGAATATTTCTTTGTTCGATTTCCATCATTTTTCTTTTTTCTTCAGGTTGGGAAAAGTATTTTTGTAGTTCATTCGTATAAAACTAATTTAAGTTATTGGCCGAATGGAACTCGCATGACAATGTGCTTCATTCATATTCTTTTGGAATAATCCCCAATTGTCATGCTCGTTTCATCTGTTAAGATGTAATAGATGACAGGTACTATAGTAAATGTGGTGTCAGTTCTGGCAGGAAGTATTTTGGGTTTGATATTTCGACATCGTCTTCCGCAACGTGTAGTGACAGTGGTGTTTCAAGGTGTCGGCCTGTTTACATTGGGACTTGGGATATCTATGTTTCTCAAGAGTCAGTGGCTGTTGGTGGTTATATTATCACTGGTTTTTGGTGGTATTGCCGGTAGTTTATTGAGAATGGAAGAAAAAACCGATCGTTTATCCGAACGACTCAAAAGAAGTTTAAGGTTTAGTGATGAGCGGTTTACCGAAGGTTTGGTGACCGCCTTTTTGATGTTTTGCATGGGGTCGCTGACCATACTGGGCGCGATTGAAGAGGGGATGGGCAATGGTCCGGAACTGCTTATAACAAAATCGGTACTTGATGGCTTTTCCGCAATGGCTTTGTCGGCTGCATTGGGGACAGGAGTTGTTTTTTCAGTGCTTCCTTTATTTCTGTTTCAGGGTGGTATCACGCTTTTATCCATGTGGTTGGGTAATTTTTTTGTTCGGTCGATGATCGATGCAATGACGGCCACCGGTGGTGTTTTGTTGGTCGGACTAGGCATCAATATCCTTAATCTTGCTAAAATTAAAGTTATTGAGTTAATACCGGCCTTGCTGTTTGTCATTTTATTTGGCTGGATGAAATACCAGAATTTATTTCCTTTTGTAATGGATTTTTAAGCTTTAAAAGCTGCTTATTGCTTTAAAAGGAGTGGATCCGTAAAGGTTGGGAGATAGCGTGGCAGACCACAATGGGGAGGTGTAAATTTTTTGCCTAAGAACCCATCAAAAAAAATAAAAAAAGATCTTTCAGTATAAATTAAAAAAAAACGTAAGCATTGAAAGAAAACGATCTGAATCAATTAAAGAAGATTTTTCAAAAATGGGCAGGAGAGGTAGTAGAGGTGGTTTCACCGCTTCCGCCATCTGGGTCTGACCGTATATACTACCGTATGACCGGATCAGACAGATATGCATTAGGGGTTGTCAATAGAAATGTGAAAGAAAACCGTGCATTTATCGGATTCAGCAGGCATTTTAAAACCTTGGGACTGAAAGTTCCGGAAATATATTACGTTGATGAATCAGAAAAGTACTATCTGATCGAGGATTTTGGAAATACTACACTTTATGATTGGCTTTCCAATAGCCGGTCGGGGAAAGAAATGCCTTCCGATATTGTCAGCTTTTATAAATCGGTGATTGATAATTTGGTGAAGTTTCAGCTCGAAGGAAAAGAGGGATTGGACTTTTCGTTATGTTATCCACGGCATAGCTTTGACAAACAATCCATGTTATGGGATTTGCACTATTTTAAATATTATTTTCTGAAACTTGCCAATATTCAATTCGATGAACAATTGCTGGAGGATGATTATCATCGATTTGCAGACTATCTGCAACAGGCAGAAAATGATTATTTTCTATACCGGGACTTTCAGTCGCGAAATGTGATGGTTACCCCTGATGGGCCTGCCTTTATAGATTATCAGGGAGGACGTCGTGGGGCACTTCAATACGATCTGGCCTCTTTGCTGTTCGATGCCAAGGCGGATATCCCTGCGGAGATTCGAGAAGAGTTGCTCGATTATTATATCTCGGTACTCAAAAAAAGAATTGATGTCAATGAAACAGCGTTTCGAAATTACTTTTATGGGTATGTTTTAATACGTATCATGCAGGCTATGGGGGCTTATGGTTTCAGGGGATTTTATGAGAAGAAAGAACATTTTCTGAAGAGTATTCCTTATGCTATTGATAATCTTAAATTTCTTCTTTCAAAAGTGGATTTGCCGGTTTCTTTGCCGGCACTGACAGATGCCTTGCAGCAGATAACCACGTCAAAAAAACTTCTGGAAATTAGTGAAAAAGCCAACCTGACGGTAATGGTTACCAGCTTCTCGTTTCGGCGTGGTATACCGGTGGATACCTCCGGTAATGGTGGCGGCTTTGTCTTTGATTGTCGTTGTATTCACAATCCGGGCAGGTATGATGAATATAAAAACAAGACCGGACGCCATCCTGATGTTATTGCCTTTTTTGAAAGAGAAAAGGAAATGGAAAATTTTCTAAGCGATGTTTTTTCCCTGGCTAATCAATCCATTCAAAAATATCTGAAACGAAATTTTAAACATTTAATGTTTAATTTTGGTTGTACAGGTGGTCAACATCGGTCGGTTTATGCTGCTGAAAAACTGTCTGCCTACCTGCGCAAACACTTTCCGGTTAATGTAATACTAAAACATCAGGAAATATTGACCTGGCCCGACGATAGTGTTGAGCGGTAACCGGCATAGAGATTTGGTGCAAAGGATAAAGTTGCTGATTCTATGATTGAAAGGATTTCAGTTTTCTGTTAAGTTCGTTGTTTTTTGATGGATTGTGTTGAGGGATAAATTACTTTGAGGAATTTTATACAAAAAGAAACCAGTATGGCAAAGAAGTGTAAGAGTAACAAAGAAATAAAACGCAAAGACTCCCATAAGTTTGAATGTTCCAAATGCGGACGAACGGCCAAAAAGAAAGTCAAACTTTGTAACCCCTTTAAAATTTAATTCATAACGAATTCTATATGGGGCAAGTGACAATAGCTATTATCGGCCTGATTTTTCTAATGGGTTTCATGGTTCCCTTTTTGCGGAAGGTTTTAAAAGATTACACCGGACGCATTATGGCTCTCGTTCCTTTTGCTTTGTTTGGAGTCTTAATGTATTTGTTTTTCGTTTTGCCGGATGAAACCTCCCGAATTTTGGATACGGGTTTACAGGTTGTACCGGAATTGTCTTTGGTTTTCAGGATTGATGGTCTGAGTCTGATTTTCGGGATCATGGTGAGTGGTATCGGAGGCCTGGTTTTGGGCTATTCCTCATTTTATATGGCCCACTACATTGGTCAGACAAAGTTCTACTTCTTCCTGGTATTGTTTATGGCTAGTATGCTGGGGTTGGTTTTTTCGGATAACCTGATGATTTTGTTCGTCTTTTGGGAATTGACCAGCATTACTTCATTTTTTCTGATTGGCTTTGAGCATGAAAAAGAAAAAGCACGTCAGGCTGCTTTGCAGGCACTTTTACTGACAGCCTTTGGCGGTTTGTGCTTGCTGTTTGCCTTGATAATGATTGGCAATATGGCTGGCACTTACAGTCTCAGCGAAATCTATGCTGAGGGATTTCGGTTTGGAGCTCATTCTAATTACTATCTTGTTTTTATTTTGATATTTATTGCGGTAGCCACCAAATCGGCTCAGTTTCCTTTTCATTTTTGGTTGCCTGGCGCTATGAATGCGCCCACTCCGGTAAGTGCCTATCTTCATTCTGCTACGATGGTGAATGCCGGCATCTTTTTATTGCTTCGTCTGAACCCTATTTTGGGTGGTACCATTATCTGGAAAACAGCCTTTGTTCTTACCGGCGGTATTACGATGTTTCTCGGCGCCTTTTATTCTCTTGGACAGAAAGATCTAAAACGGATTTTGGCTTTTACGACCATCAGCGCGCTAGGCACCATGGTTTTGCTGATAGGGATGAATAGTACTGCATCGATACAGGCGGCCCTGATTTTTTTCATCGTTCACGGTCTTTATAAAGGAGGGCTCTTTATGATGACCGGGATTATCGATAAAAATACCGGGACAAGAGATATAGACAAGCTTTCAGGATTGTTAAAAAAAATGCCTGTTACAGGTATTGCAGGTATTCTCTCATTGCTGAGTATGTCAGGGCTTCCCCCTATGTTAGGGTTTATTGGAAAGGAACTGATTTATGATGCAAAAATACAGATGCCGGAGCTTGCCTGGTTGGTGATTCCACTGGGAGTTACAGCCAATATGATTATGGTGGCTGTTTCATTGTTGATTTTTTATGAAATATTTCTTACCCCACGGAATAAGAAGGGCGTAGTGCTTAAGCAATCTGAAAAAAAGTTGCCGGCAAATTTCCTGCTGGGGCCGGTGGCATTGGCATTTGTAGGACTGGGACTTGGAATGTTTCCCGGATGGCTTGAAAAAATAGTCTCGAATGCTCTCTTTTACATACAATCAGAAAGTGTGGATGTGCATCTATCGCTATGGCATGGCTTTAATCAGGTGTTGCTGCTGAGCGTGTTCACTGTTGCAATGGGGATTGTTATTTTTGTGGCTAGAAAACCTGTTGGAGAACTGGTTAAGGTTATTATCCGCTGGACCGATCAATATTATCTTCCTGAACGTTTCAATCAGTTGATTAAGCGGTATCTGAGGATTGCGGGACGGCAAACCAATCGGATACAGCACGGTTACCATCGCTATTATTTGATCACCTTTTTTATGGTTACTTTTCTATTGGTGATGTATCATTTAATGGGATTAAGAGGCGATTGGGTCTCTATGGAGGATAGTAAACCCATAAAATGGGATGTGGTAATGGTTTTTGGCTTTTCGCTTATGGCGGTGTTGTTTGCCGTATTTACAAAATCTCGCATATCTGCTATTGTGTCTTTGGGTGTCCTAGGCTATGGAATCTCCGTTTTTTATATGTTTTATGGGGCTTTAGATCTAGCCATCACTCAATTTCTGGTGGAGACCATAATTATGGTCATTTTTGTATTGGTGATATATCATTTACCTAATTTCGCAATTCTCTCCAAGAGGAAGTCAAGGATTAGAGATGCCTTTATTGCTGCCGGAGTTGGGACAATGATTACTCTGCTATTGCTGAAAACTCGATTTGTTAATCTGGAGCCACCCATATCGGATTTTTTTGCACAAAACAGCTATTTGAAAGGGTATGGGCGAAATATTGTCAATGTCATATTAGTGGATTTTAGGGCTTTCGATACGTTGGGAGAAATTACCGTACTTGCATTGGCGGCAGCTGGTGTTTTTACCTTGTTGAGATTAGATCTGACCAAAAAGGAAAAGAAAAAATGAGAAACCTGATACTGGAGAAAATTGTCAACCTGTTTCTGTATTTATTAAATGGCTTTGCCGTCTTTCTGCTGTTAAGAGGGCATAATAATCCGGGAGGGGGGTTTATTGCAGGCATCATAGCTGCATCCGGTTTCTTGTTATATGGTATTGTTTTTGGGTCTGAAGCAGTTTTGAAAAAGTTGGGAACCAACCCTCGCTATGTGATAGGGGCGGGATTGCTCCTTGCGTTTGTATCGGCTATCCTTCCGATTTTTTTTCAGAAACCGCCAATGACCGCATTGTGGATTTCGATCGGAAGTTATCATCTAGGGACCCCTTTGTTATTTGATACGGGGGTGTTTGTTTTAGTGACAGGCATGATCGTATCCATCATTACCAACATAATGGATGTTTTAAAATGGAATTTGTAATTGCGATATTTATTGGAATGCTGTATGCATTAGGCGTCTATTTGTTGTTACGACGCAGCATTGTTAAGCTTATTTTAGGTGTTTTTGTGCTTAGCAATGCCACCAATCTCATTATTTTTTTGGCCGGAGCTGTCCGTCGGAGTGGAATTAGCTTCATTGGTACAGATGCACAACAAGCAACAACTGAGACGATGACAGACCCTTTGCCGCAGGCCTTGGTGCTAACTGCTATTGTCATTGGACTAGGAATTGCTGCTTATATTCTTGCATTGAAATACAAATATTTTGAGAAAACAGGAACACACGATTTAGATCAACTTAGTAAGACAGACCAAAAATGATAATATCGTTACCTATATTTTTGCCTTTGGCATTTATGATCTTTGCTTTTCTGTTTAGACATTACCATGGGAGAGAGTATGTTGCTGTTGGCGCTGCTGCCTTGAATTTAGTTGTTGCAATTGTTTTGGTTTCAAAAACCGACCAAGCAGGAATGTTGAAACTACAAATGGGGAATTGGCCTGCACCTTACGGTATTACGCTTGTAGCAGATCGTTTTAGCGCATTGATGGTCTTGGTAGCGGCGATTGTTTTTTTGGCCTCCATGGCCTATTCTGTCAATTCTCTAAGGTGGAAACACAAAAGTTTTGGATTTTATCTGTTTTCATTTGGCATCCTAATGGGGGTAAACGGCAGTTTCTTAACAGGAGATATTTTTAATTTATATGTTTGGTTTGAAGTAATGCTTATGGCCTCCTTTATATTGATGAGCCATGGTGGTGAGCGCATCCAGCTTGAAGGATCTGTCAAATATCTTATTCTAAATCTTATTTCCTCTTTCTTTTTTGTTGCCGGAATCGGATTACTTTACGGAAAATTAGGGACTTTAAATATGGCAGATATTGCATCAAAATTGATGAAGTACGATGCTCATTTTTCTACAGAAATAAATCCCTCATTTATTCTGATTTTTGTAGGATTTGCCATAAAAGGTGCGTTGGTAC
Organism: Thermophagus sp. OGC60D27; assembly: GCF_052400625.1. Lineage (NCBI taxonomy): Bacteria > Pseudomonadati > Bacteroidota > Bacteroidia > Marinilabiliales > Marinilabiliaceae > Thermophagus > Thermophagus sp. OGC60D27. Next base: position 27,693 of record NZ_JBQTGH010000009.1, on the reverse strand, counting down.
CTTTTTTCTTTTGGCTTCCGGCGTCGTATCATACGCCTCCACCGGTTGTTACAGCTCTTTTTGCCGGACTTTTGACCAAAGTAGGCATCTATTCGTTAATACGTTTTTATACGTTGTTTTTATTTCGGTTTGATGCATTTTGGCAACCATTAATTCTATGGGGGGCAGGATTGAGCATGGTTATTGGAGTGATAACTGCTACATCGCAGTTTGAATTTCGTAAAATTCTTTCTTTTCATATCATAAGCCAAATGGGTTATGTTATCATGGGGTTGGGCCTTTTTACCATTGCAGGTTTGGCCGGAGCTATCTACTTCCTGGCACATAATATGATTTCCAAGACCAATGCTTTTCTGGTAGCGGGTTATGTGCACCACCAAAAGGGAACGCTCAATTTGAAAAACCTTGGGGGTTATTACAAAGATCACCCACTTTGGGCGTTGTTTTTCTTTGTTTCAGCATTTAGTCTGGCAGGATTACCCCCGTTGAGTGGTTTTGTTGGAAAATTTTTGCTTATCAAGGCAGGGATTGAAGCAAAGATGATTGGCATTAGTTTGGTGGCTCTTTTCGTAGGTTTTTTTACGCTTTTTTCCATGATAAAAATATGGATGGAGGTATTTTGGAAACCTCAAACGGAAAACCAAGGGGCAGTCAAAAAAAATAATGAATATAAGAATGGTGATGGGATTAAGGTGGTATGGATGACTCTGGCTACCGGAGCAATGGCTTTAATTATCGTTTTGGGAGGCATCTTTGCATCTCCAATAGTGCAATATTGCACATTGGCATCCGAAAGCCTGTTAAATCCTCAGCAGTATATTGATTTTATTTTACCATGAAAAAATACTGCGAGTAAACTTGAAGAAATGAAACGAGCATGGCCATACGTTTCCCCCAAAGGAATATGTGTCAAATTTAGGTAAGCCTTGCGTGTTTCTCAGACCTATGAATTAGATAAATCGTAGACGGATGAAGCTTTTCTATATTTTATATTTTTTTGTTTTTTATGCCTATAAGGTGGTGGAATCGGGGTTTGCCGTATCCTTTCAGATTCTCAAGGGGAGTAGAGGGGCTGATGGCATTCTGATTGAATACCATCCGGTTGTAAAAAAGAGTTGGCAGGTGGTGTTGCTCTTTAATCTTATCAGTATGACGCCAGGTTCAATGAGTGTTGATATCAAAAGAGAAGACAATACGATTCTGGTGCATTTGTTGAATCGGAAGGATCGATCACAATTTATGGCTGCCACTGGGAAATTGGAACGTTTATTATTAAAAACCATGTGATATGGAAAATTCTGAATTTTTTTTGGAGTATGCAGCTCAATTGGCTTTATATATTTTTGCTTTCAGTTTGGTTTTTCCTCTTTATCGATTATTTAAAGGACCTTCATTACCCGATAGGGTGGTGGCTCTCGATCAGATCGGAGTAATTATTGTAGGGATGATGATATGTGAGGTTGTTTACACTCGAGAGAAATTGTTGCTGGATGTTGTGATGATTGTATCAGTTATATTAGTTTTTAGCTCAATGATTATAGCTAGATACTTGTATAAGCAAAACGAAGAATAATGATAGAAATAATTGTTGGAATTATTTTGTTTTTGAGTGCTTTGGTTGTATTAATTGCTTCTGTGGGTATATGGAGGTTTAAAAATCTTTATGCTCGTATGCATGTGGTCACCAAAGTGTCTTCATTAGGTTTGCTGCTTTTACTGGCAGGGGTAAATTTGTTGTTTCGTGACTGGTATATATTTTTTAAGTCGGCCATTATTTTTGGGGTGTTGGTATTCTTATCTCCTGTGGCTGTACATGTTATAGCGAGAGCGGCTCGAATTGTAAAAATTCCCGGAACAACTAACCGGACTGAATAGATTTCTGATAGGATTATATCGCTTGAAAATTGCCTGCGTCTGAATTCTTTTGGCAGTGGTCGATAGAGCCTATTGAAATGACATAGCTCCTTTTTGCTTAATGTATAATTAAGAGCTTTGGATGCTGTCAGACACGAACTATAGTATTTATTTTGAAGGGGGTTGTTTCCCCGAAATGAACAAGAAAAAATCTTCCATGAACGCAATGATATTTGCCGCCGGACTCGGCTCCCGTCTTCGTCCCCTAACCAATAATAAGCCCAAGGCTTTGATGGAAATTAAAGGAATTACGATGCTTGAACTTGCATTGAAAAAACTTGAAAATGCAGGAATTTCAAAAACCATTGTTAATGTTCATCATCATCGGACACAGGTCATTGATTTTTTAAAAAATTACGAGTCATCCGATATGGAGATAGTTATTTCTGATGAAAAAGAAAGACTTCTTGATACGGGGGGTGGGTTGTTTAAAGCGCAAAATTTATTCGATGCCAATACGCCGGTGCTCCTTTACAATGTTGATATTGTTACCAATGCGAGCCTTATTCCTTTTATTCGTTTCTACGAAAAGGAGAAACCTCTTGTTTGCCTAATGGTAAAGCATCGACCAACAAGTCGATATTTATTATTTAATGAAAAGATGGTCTTGTCTGGGTGGGAAAATGCTAACACCGGAGAAAAAATTGTTGTTCGGCCTCAACCTATAGTTAAACCTTTCGGGTTTCAAGGGATTCATATAGTGAGTCCGGAATTATTTGGTTTCCCTGCGAAAAAAGAGGTCTTCTCCATTATGCAACTTTATCTGAACCTTGGGAGAAAAAGTATAATAAAAGGATACGAAACCAAAGATGATATTTGGTTTGATATAGGTACGCCCGAAAAATTGGAAAATACCAGGGAAAGAATAGAATTACTTTCACCTGGTGAATGGAAACGTTTTTTTGATGCTTAATTTTACTTAGGAAAACATTAAAATGTAGGTCCCTGCTCCTGCCAAATAACCAATCAGTGCCGGAATAGAAATCCGCCTTAGATACCAGAAGAAGGGAATGCCCTCTAGGCTCATGGCTGCAACTCCGGCTGCAGAACCTATAATTAATATACTTCCACCGGTACCCGCACAATAGGCCAAGAATGACCAAAAATGTCCATTTATAGCGAAATTAGCCATAAAGCCCGGATCTGATACTTGAGAAATGTCGTACATCCCCATGGAGGCTGCTACGAGCGGAACATTGTCAACCACCGATGAAAGAAAGCCAATGATTAAATTTATTCCGAAGATGTTGGAAATATTATTATCCAACCATTGAGCCAACAAATTTAAATGACCGGCCGTTTGTAATGCTGCAACTGCAAGTAATATCCCCAAAAAGAAAAGAATAGATGCCACATCCACTCTTTCTAGTATCTTAACAATACTTAATTTCCTTTTGTCCAGAAAATGTTTACGTTTCAAATGTCGGTCTGTATATATCCAAAGCGCACCGAGTCCCAATAGCATGCCGAGGAAGGGAGGAAGTTGGGTGAGGCCTTTAAATACGGGCACAGCTACCAGGGCTGAAATTCCAATGATTAAAATTTTTAACCGATCTTTATAGGGGATGAATTCAGCCGTTTCTTCTGCTTCAAGTAAGGGTCTTGAAGTGGCTCCTTTCATTACTAATGAGAAAATGCTCAAAGGAACAACCATTGATACCAAACTTGGCAGCAAAAGTGATTTAACAATTCCTGCTGCCGTCACCTGCCCCCCAATCCATAGCATAATGGTTGTTACATCTCCCATAGGCGACCAGGCTCCTCCTGCATTGGCCGCAAGGACTACCATTCCTGAAAATAACCATCTGTTATCCTGCTTACTTAATAGCTTTTGTAAAAGGGTTATCATGACGATAGTCGTGGTTAGGTTGTCCAATACCGCTGATATGAAAAAAGTAATAAAGCTAATGATCCATAATAATTTAATTCGGTTGGTGGTATGAATGCGGTCAGTAATGATTCTGAAGCCCTGATAACGGTCGATTACCTCAACTATTGTCATGGCGCCCAGCAGAAAGAATATGATGGATGCCACATCACCCAAATGCTCAATGGCCGCGTGATGGGTAATGAAGTCCATTGCAGTCTTCGCTGTTTCTTTACCAAATTCTGCCGAATAATCTAGCCAATTGGTATTTAAACCCAATTGCAAAATGGCTGGTCCATCAATTACTAATAAGGTCCACAGTAATGCCCCGGTCACAAGGGCGGAAGCAGCTTTGTCAATCTTATTAACGTGCTCAAAGACAATAAACCCGTAGCCTATCACAAAGACTACAATCATGGCGTAAAAAAGAATCATAGTATAATTTTTAACAGGGATTTATTTTCAGGGAGGCAAATGTACATCTTAGATTTTTTTTTATTTCCTGATTGGGGCATTTTAATATTGTTTAACGCAAGGATTCTGACAAGGCTCTGTTTAAAGAGGAAAAAAAAGGGTGTTTCCGTTAAAGAAAACACCCTTTTTGATGGTCCATAAAAAACAAATCCCTATCTGTTCTTAGATAAGGAGTTAAATTAATTAGTCATATTGACTTCTCTTTTGCCCTCTATTATTTCCCGGGCCATTTCAAGAATGGTCGTGTCATCCAGTTCAACGATTCCACCATCCGGGCCCTGTTCTAAATGAATTCCAATACTTTTACCCCGATCGTAGTTGGCACCTCCAAAATAGTTCCTTACCGTTTCTACATCGAGGTTTAAGGCCTCAGCAATGCTTCTCATGCTTCCCTCAGGAAGACTGTCCTTGATCTTCCTGAGCTGATTGAACGTTATTGTTGTACCCATAATTGAAAATGTTTTTAAAGGTTATTGATAGAATTTAAAAATAGGAATAAAAAAATAGATTTAAAATAGAATTAACATTCAAGCTATGGGTTTTAACAATTATTATATTCTGCTGTTTTGATCAAAGAGGAAGATGATTTGTCAATTGTTTGATACTAAGTTGAAAATGAAAAAAAACTTGGGGTTTTACATTAAATCAAGAATCAGGCGCGCGGAAATAAAAACAAGAATTATGGTTAGAATTCCCGTAAATATTATCGGGGTGGTTTTTGATGATCGGTTATCAGTTCCGTTACTTTTTGAATATCCATTTTCTTTTTCAATAGTGAAACGTTTTGACACTTTCGTGTAAAGCCAGAAAACAAACCATCCCAACAATGAACCGAGTATAAGCCCGCCCATAATATCTCCTGGATAATGAAGTGCCATATATATCCGGGAATAGCTGTTTAGCGTAGCCCAAAATAGAATGAAAATGGAATACCAACGGTTTCTGAATAATAATAATGAAAATACGGCTAAACCGAAAGAATTAGTAGCGTGAGATGACACAAAACCATATTTCCCCCCCCTCTTGCCGTTGAGAAGATCTACCAAACCCGATAAGGCCGGTTCCCGAGAGGGTCTTAAACGTTCAAAACCTTCTTTGAAAATATTCGTAGAAATCTGATCACATAAAACAATCAAAAGAGTTAGAGCAAGAAGTGTGATAATTCCTTTTTTACCTTGGTCCTTGAATATGACATATAGGAGCGTAAGGTACATGGGGACCCATATGATTTTGCTGGTTATCACCCAAAAAAAATTATCAAATAACGGTGAGGTAAATGAGTTGAGATAGAGAAGCAGTTCTTGATCAAATTGAATTATTGTTTCCACTTTTTTTATTTCAAAGAAAATAAAAATTTTTCAATCAGCACCACTCGTGTCGTATCAAAGATATTATGTATAAATTTGCCTTTCAAAAGTAACGATAGAAGAATGACCAAAAAAGTATTGTTTATTATAAATCCCGCTTCAGGGCCAGGACGGCGTAAAGAATTAAAAAATGCATTGTTAAAGGAAGCTGAAATCTTGGGATTTGATGTGGTTTATTCTAAAAAACCGGGACATGCTTTTAGTCTTAGTTCACAAGCTGCTGGAGAGTATGATATTGTGGTGGCTGTTGGAGGGGATGGAACGGTGAATGAAGTGGGCCGAGGGCTTCTTCATTCTTCCACTTCGCTTGGAATAGTACCTGTCGGTTCGGGTAACGGGTTGGCTCGCTTTCTCCAAATTCCTTTGAAAGTCAATCGGGCCATGGAAGTAATCCGGAAAGGGTCGGTTAAATCAATAGATGTCATTCGAATTAATAATTTTTATTCTTTTAATGTTGCTGGAGTTGGCTTCGACGCTTATATTAGTCACCAGTTTGCCCATAAGAAAAAGCGTGGACCGTTGGCTTATTTGCAATTAATCTCCAAAGAGTTTCCCAAATACAAATCTGAGCACTATTCACTAACAGTAGATGGTGAATCTATTGAAATGGATGCTTTTCTTATCAGCTTTGCCAATTCCAGTCAATATGGGAATAACGTTCATATTGCACCAGGGGCCCTCATTGATGACGGGCTTATTGATGTTTGCCTGATTAAGGATTTTCCGAAATTTTCTGCACCGGCTTTATTGTTCAGTTTATTGGATCAATCCATCGATAAGAGTAAATATGATACTATTCTTAAGGCTCGTAAAATAAAAATCCAGCATCCAAGTCCTTTGCTTGGTCATATTGATGGAGAACCTGTTCATTTTGGGAGAGACGCTGATATCGAAATATTGCCACTTTCTCTCAATGTGATTATTCCTCCCGATGATTTACGAGAAACTACTCATCTCTTACAGCCAATAATGGAAATGATTCCCTTAGGGATTTAACATGGTTTTCAGTAATTTTTTTGATGATAGTTGTTCGCGGCACTTAGCTTAAGGCATCATTCTTTAGTTAATTTGTGGATCTTAATTGAATCTTATCAGGATGTCCTAATTTGTGTTCGATGATCCGAGGCTTAACTGAAAGAAATTAGGAAAGAAAGGATATGCCTTAATCTTCATGGGGTAGCTTATTTTTCTGCTTTTATTTGTTAATGTCTGTGTTGTAATAATCTGTAAATGTAATTATTAGGTTGTTATTTGGTGTTTCTGGTGAGGAGTAAAAAACCTAAGAAATTAATGCTGAAATATTTGTACTTTGGTATTTTATACTACCTTTGCGATAGGAAAGGAATTAAAAAAAATAAAACATGAGTAAAAATGCATTAATGGCTCTTCTGGTGTTGATATTAATGCTGGGAAGTCAACTGGTTTTAGGACAGGTTGTTAATCTTACGGGTGAAGCCAGTTCCGTAAAAGTATCGGGTACTTCAACACTCCATGACTGGGAAATGAGTCTCACAACATTTAAAGCTTCTGCCCATTTAGATAAGAAAGACGATGGTACTTATTTTCTTTCAAAGGCAGAGTTTACGGCAAAAGGAGCTGACCTGAAGGGCGACAAATCAATGATGAATAATAAAGCCCATGAAGCTTTAAAAGTAGATGACTTTCCGGAAATTTCATTTTATCAGAAAGAGGCTTTTGAAATCAAGGAAGGTGAAGATGAATATTCCATTTTGGGAGAGCTTTCTTTTGCCGGAAAAAGAAAGTCGGTAACCATTCCTTTGAAAATATCATTAACCGCTCAAAATGAATTGTCAATAAGTGGCGAAACCTCATTGAAAATGACTGACTTTGACATGGAGCCACCGTCGGTGATGTTTGGTACCATTAATACCGATGATTTGGTAAAAGTTAGTTTTAATTTGACCTTAAAATAGAGTTAGTTATCAATAATTTAAATTCAAATGGCTACTGTTATGAGAAATAATTTTTTGTACATAGTTCTTTTTTTGGTTTTGCCTGCTGTTTCTTTAACTGCTCAGGGGAAGCGAGATTTGAATAATTACAAGTTTACCGACAAAAGAGGGATCAGCCTGTTTGAAGCCCCTAAAGAGAGTTCTACGTCTTTTGATGGCGTTAAGGTGCGTATCGGTGGAGCTTCCACGCTTCAGTTTCAGGCTCTGGATCATGAAAATTCAGGGAGTGTTGAATTAATAGAGATTGGTGACAATTTCAATTTGGCAACAGCCAACCTGGATCTGGATGTTCAGCTTTATGATGGAGTGAGAATGCATCTACGAACGTATCTTTCTTCTCGTCATCATACTGAGACTTATGTGAAAGGTGGATATTTTCAAATTGACAAGTTGGATTTTATTCGGGAAGGATTTCTGCAAGACCTAATGCAATATGTTACCGTTCGGATCGGGCATATGGAAAACAATTACGGAGATGCACATTTTCGCAGATCTGATAATGCACAAGCTTTTTATAATCCTTTTGTGGGAAATCTGATTATGGATGGGTTCACTACAGAAGTGGGAGGTGAGGTTTACTATCGAAAAAACGGATTTATCAGTATGATAGGATTAACCAATGGTAAATTGAATCAAGCCGTTACATCGCCGGGTGCTACAAAAGCTTCATTTCTTGCGAAACTTGGGTACGACGATTATATAAATCCCGATTTCCGGTTAAGATTGACCGCGTCAATTTATACCACAGGGGAAAGTGCCAGAACTTACCTTTATAGTGGAGATAGAGCTGGATCACGTTACTATTATATTATGGAACCAACCGGCGCCTCCGCTTCATCCAACTTTCGGTCCGGAAGATGGGATCCTGGTTTTACTAATGAGCTCACATCCTTCATGTTGAATCCTTTTGTTAAATATAAAGGTTTGGAATTCTTTGGTGTGGTGGAACAATCTAAAGGAAAAGCAGATGGTGAGACATCCAACAGAAAATTCAATCAATATTCCGGAGAATTGCTTTATCGCTTTGGGAGTGACGAGAACTTTTATGTTGGTACGCGATACAATACCGTTTCAGGCGAGACCAATACTGGTGATGACGTGGATATAAAACGACTTCAACTTGGAGGTGGATGGTTTATGACCAACAACATTTTAGCGAAGCTCGAATATGTGAACCAGACATACGATGGATTTCCTTCCGACAACATTCTTCATGAAGGAAAATTCAACGGTCTGATACTTGAAGCGGTGATAAGTTTCTGATCGTGTTTAATCTTCGTCCATTATATTAAACTATTATGATGGCAAGTAATATAGAAAAACAAAAACCATGGTTGTCTGACCGTTATTCAGACTTTTGGGGAATGCTACTTGTTTTTTTTAGTAACGTTTCAGGAGGGATGATCGCTATGGTTTTTGTTTTTTTTGCTTTTTCTGCTTCCGGTCAGCCTAAATTTGAAAAGCGGATACCACATCATTCTCAACTGGAAAACAAGGGTTGCGATGATTATATAAAAATTGATGGATCTACTAATGTTAATCATTTCTATTTTATTCAAACACTAGATAAGAATCCAAACGTTGTTATAAGCAGAGATCCGTCAAGAGAGACCCTTGTCTTGAAAATCCCTGCTCACGACTTTGAGCCATCCAATCCAATGATGTATAAAGATTTTCTTGATTTTATAAAAGCACACGAATTTCCTTATATTGACATAACCATTTTTTTCGATAATTTCAGATTACCGGCTGGAAATGCCACTGCTGTTGTTCCGAGAATTAAAGTTGGTCTTGCCGGGCAAACCAAAACCTACAAAATACCCGGATACCTGGAAGAATGCCTGGATAAAGAGCTACACATAAAAGGTAGGGTAAATATCGATCTGAAAGACTTTGGGCTGGAACCACCCACTAAATTTCTTGGGATGGTAAAGGTAAGCAATGAGGTTTTTATTAACTTTGCCCTTACTTTGGAACAATAAAATACACTTTATTTTGAAATTTAATACCAAAACAAGATATGGCCTTAGGGCAATGATTGAAATTGCCAGGGAAACTGAAAACAACGGTATCTTTCAGAAAGAAATTGCAAAAAGGCAAAATCTATCCAACAAATATCTTGATCATATTATCTATGCGCTTAAAGTTTCCGGCCTTATTACCAATGTGAAAGGCAAAAAGAGTGGATACATTCTGGCTAAATCGGCATCTGAAATTGCTATTTTGGATATCTATAACGCTTTTGAGCCCGGAATATGTATTACCGATTGTCTGATGAACTATAAATGCAATCGGGAAAGCTTTTGCGCGGCTAAGCTATTTTGGGAAAAATTGAATGACTTAATTGTCAATTATTTTAAATCTAGCACCTTGCAGGATTTACTCGACAAGCAGGTTGAACTGGAAAAAATAGCCAATGTGTCAGTCGTTAAGGAAGACTGATCGGCTAGTCGGCATGAATGACTCTCCCCAAATCCACTTCATATAATGTTTCTCCTTTTATTATTGTGGTGTCTGGGGAGCCATAATAGTAAAGATTTCCGGAAGAAGCGATCTCTACATAGAGTTGTTCCTCGGCTTTCACATATGAATTATTCACTGACCTTTGAATATATTTAACTTCCTTGGTTTCCATTGCTGATGCGTTAACACTTGATAATCCTTCGGCTACGACGTGCAATTTATCTGCCTTACCTTTAAAAATATGATTGCCAACGTTGCTGCCGTATATGGAAATCGAAATCATTTCTGCATTCACCAGCATATTGCATTGTGTGAAAGTGCCGCGCCCATTCACCAAAATGGATAATTGTTCGATGGAGAGCGTGTCGAGGGTAGATATTTCTGCGGGGAAATTGGATGTGATTAGAAGCTTATTGGGGGCTGAAAGAAGGAGGCGGGGCATCTGTTCCTTTCGAAAACCTATTGCGCCTTTCGATTCAATTATTAGTGTTTTGCCATCCTGATTAAGTTCGAGACGTGGTAATATAAAATCAAGCCCTTCAGCCTTTGCACTCATAATGGTGTCATTGGCTAGTACCAACTGCACCGAAGTTTCAATTATTACTTGGTCAAAAGCATCTACCGAAAATTTTTTGGTTGTTATCTCGCCTGTTTTTGATAACGCATCGGTATAATCACATGCACCTAATATTAGGGTTATTAAGGGGGTCAGAGAAATGAATAAACGATTGATGAGATCCTTTCGGACCACTTTAAATTTTGTCGTTTTATTTTTTGATTCTTTTGACATAATATTCAAGATCTAAATCATTTTTAGACAAAGTTGATTGATCATTGTTCTTCTATGGTTAATAATCCACAGGATATTTCTCTTATATGGGATTCTGTATCCCAGTCCTATCTCAATGAATTCTGACCGGAAAAAACTTGCTTTGACACTGAAGTTAAATAGCAAACGTTCCGTGATTTGACGTCTAATCCCCAGCCGGGGATATACTGGCTGAGGAGGGTCAATATAAGAATATAGGTAAACACCAACCTGTGCAAAGAGAGATGTTTTGCCCATTATCCAATGGCGTCCTCCAAATAGGCCATAAAACATTCTGTGACTGTGCGTAATATACTCATTATTATCAGGATAAGCATATGGTGCTGCACCAAAATAAAGAACGTCAATACCTGCACTCCAGGCTGACTTAGCCGATCGGTACCATAAATGATTGATCGTTAAGCTGCCGGACGAATAAATGTTGAAATTGTAATCGTTGGCCTGGCTTCGTCCGTAATTTATGAATACCTGAAAGTCTCTTGCATTGGATGGGGGTGCCGGAATTTTTTTTAAATCCGGTAAAAGTTCTTTCTGAAAATGATATCGGGTTCCAATGCTAAATGTCAGGGTATTTATTCCATTGTTGGGTTTTCGCAGAGCGCCGTTGGACATATGGTTCAACGATGCAGACCCATAAATTGACCAGTTATCCAGAATGCGATAGCCCGTGTATAATCCAAAACCGACATACACATTTAAATGGGCACCAAAAATCTGATTCCACGGGTTTTCTTTATAATCGAAGGGTTTATTGGTGTATCCAATTCCCATGGCTACCTTATTTTTTAGAGAAAATTTGGAAGTTCTTATTATGGGAAAATGAAGATAGGGAAACACCGCTATGCCTTGGCCGTAAATATCAGGATTGCCATATGAATTATAAAATAAACCTATGCCAGCTTCGGGGAAGTTATAATATTGTTGCCATCCATCGGACTCAAATTTCAGTAAACCATAATTGATTTCCACACCGCGGGAGTAGTCATTTAAAAAATAGATCATATTGGCATGGTGAGGAATTACAATCCCATGGTGGTATAATACAGTCACATCTTGTTGAGGTGGAGGTATTTCACCTTGCGATTCTTGAGCGTTTAACGGGGTAATGTAATTTGACAACGCGGAAAGTATCAAAAAATACATGAATCGAACACGACTAAGGCAAAATGTTATTCCTTGTTCCGATTCTTTTGGGAGACTATGAAAATATTGTCTTGTGCTTTTTAAAAGACCAAAAAATACGATAAACCTTATAGTAATGAAATGTTTTTCTTTCACTTTATGGGCGTATTTAGATTAGAGTTTTGGAAACCTGAATTTTGAACTTCTTTTTGATGTCTTGTTAATTATGCAAAAATGCACATTTTCGACCGAATCTCATCCATTGGGGTACGAAATTTAGTATCTTTGCGATCGAAACCCAAAGACAGTTCGAAACCATCCTGTCTATAAACAAAACTATGGGCCGTGGAATACATGTGCAAAAATGCCTGTTTGGTGTTTTTCGGCGAAGCCGGTAAATTCATCAAAATAAGGTTTTTTCTATTCTGTTTCTATTGACTCCTCTGTTTTGTTGTCGGATTGGTTTCCCTTTTGTTGTTTTTGTGGCTTTTATCATTTTTAGAGTTCGTCCTGGTTTTTAACCATACAGATTGTCTCGGGGACTCATTAATTAACCAAATGTTTTAGAAATGAAAAAAGCTGTTGTATTACTTTCTGGAGGCTTGGATAGTGCGGTTGCACTATATTTGGCAAAATCGAAAGGCTTTGATCTATATGTCCTCTCTTTTGATTATGGGCAGCGACATGCCAGAGAACTAAAGGCTGCTAAAGCTATTGCTGAAGAGGCTAGTGTTACAGAACACCAAGTGGTTTCCATGAAGCTGGATCAATGGGGCGGTTCGTCTTTGACCGATCGTACTCAAATTGTAGAGGATGGGAATGTAGATCGCGAGGACATCCCGGATACTTATGTACCCGCACGGAATATGATATTTCTGTCGGTAGCCGCCTCTTATGCCGAGGCAATAGATGCTCAGGATATTTTCATTGGTGTTAGTCAGGTCGATTATTCAGGTTATGTGGATTGTAGGGCAGAGTTTATTGAGTCTATGGAAAAGGCCATAAACAAGGGAACTGTTATGGGGGCCGAGAAAAATCGTCCTTTACGTATTCATGCACCGTTTGTTTACAAAACGAAAGCAGATGAGATTCGTCTGGGCCAACAACTGGGAGTGCCTTTCCATCTGACCTGGAGTTGTTACCGGGGCGGAGAAAAACCTTGTGGCACTTGTGATAGCTGCCTTTTAAGAGCCAAAGCGTTTGCGGAAGCCGGTGTTGAAGATAAAGCACTGACAGTATGAGTAAATTAGTCTTGGCTGGTGAAGGGGTTTTTCCAATTACTAAAGATAAATTTGGCCATCCTTTATCGAAACCCCCGGCCACAGGATTGTCCATACCGGGGACCATCCAGGGAGAGGGAAAATGGGCCGGGATACCTTCTTTGTTTATACGGTTGTCCGGTTGTAATTTGAGATGTATCTGGACGCTTCCTGACGGTTCCTTCTGTCGTTGTGACACACCCTATGCTTCATTTAATACTGATAATCAATTGTTGGCGGAAACAGATGACGTTGCTGCTCTGGTCCATCAAAACCTGGGAGACATGAGGCATGTCGTCATCAGTGGGGGCGAACCTTTTCTTCAGCACAATGCATTGGAGGTTCTATGTAAAAGGTTGAAGGAAAAGGAACATTTACATCTGTCTGTAGAAACCAATGGAACACTTTTCGATGAAGATTTTGCGCAGTATATTGACCTTTTTAGTATTTCTCCAAAACTATCCAATTCCAATCCGTCCGGTGCGAAAATGAAGCATTATAAGCTCAGACAATCCGGACCTCTCATTTATCACGCTCAGAAACGGAAAAATATTGAAGTACTGCAAAGGTTTATCAATTATTGCAGAGATACAGGGAAAGATTTCCAGCTTAAGTTTGTCATAGGCCAGACTAATGATTTTTCAGAAATAAAAAATGATTTTCTTGCGCATCTTGCGCATTGGCAACCGGAAGATATCTTGCTGATGCCCCTGGGTGCAAATGCAAAGGAATTGATTACTACTTCCAAAATGGTAGTAGAAATGGCCATAAAAAACGGATGGCGCTTTGCACCTCGAATGCATATAGATTTGTTTGGCGCAGGGGCAGGTGTTTAGGACGAGTTTATTGTTGCAGACGCATATAAAAGCATTGAATTATGGATGAAGGAAAATTTCTTGGTAAGCCAACGAAATACCCGAAGCAATATGCACCGGAGGTTTTGGTGCCCGTCCCACGTCATCTTAATCGTCAACAATACGGGCTTAGAGACGAAAGTTTACCATTTGTGGGGGTTGACGTCTGGCATGCCTACGAATTAAGCTTTCTCACCCAAAATGGGCTTCCTGTAACCGGTCTTCTTAAAGTAGTATATTCTGCCGACAGTCCTTTTTTGGTAGAGAGTAAATCCCTGAAATTGTACCTTAATTCGCTCAATATGGAGCGGTTTGGCGCTTCGCCCAGAGAAGGGGTGAAGATGGTATTGGATATTATTCATCGAGACCTTGAAGAAGTGTTGAAGACTTCCATCAACTTGCATTTCTTTACTAATCAGCCGTGTCATCAATTTGATTTTGCGGAATATGTGTTTCTTGAAGATCTAGACGGAATGGAAAGGGCCGTATATTCTCAATTCACAGAAGATCCGGGGCTGCTTATTACCGATTCGGAATTATCCAACACTGGACTTAAAGTGGCTACTAATCTTTTGCGGAGCAATTGTAAGGTGACATTTCAGCCTGATTGGGGCAGCGCATTTATATTTTTTAAAGGTGCGGAGATGCCGGATAAAACTGGATTATTGAAATATTTGGTTTCTATTCGAAATGAAAATCATTTTCATGAAGAGATTTGTGAAATGATTTTTAAAAGATTATGGGATCGTTTTTCGCCTGATCAATTGATGGTGGCATGTATTTATACTAGGCGGGGAGGAATTGACATTTGTCCGGTAAGGGCGAGTCACCCGGATCTTTTACCTCAATATTTGGGCGACGCTCACTGTCTGACGGATAAGTTGCTGCGGCAATAACCTTTGGGGGGTAGGAGGTGTAATTTATTTTTTTATAGAATTGAGACCAAGATAGGATGGTCGCATAAATAAAAAGCCGTATCAAAATGAATTGATACGGCTTTTTTGAAAAAATTATCTGAAATGCTTAGTTCTTACTCATTGCTTTTTTTACGACTGCTTTGAAAGCCTCCGGGTGATTCACTGCCAGGTCGGCCAGAACTTTGCGATTGATATCTATGTTTTGCTGTTTCATAAGTCCCATCAGGCGACTATAGGAGATGCCTTCGAGACGTGCAGCAGCATTAATACGCTGAATCCAGAGAGATCTGAAGTTTCTCTTTTTAGCTTTACGGTCGCGATAGGAATAAAGCATTGCTTTTTCCCAGGCATTTTTGGCAACGGTCCATACGTTTTTGCGACGGCCAAAATAACCTTTGGTGAGTTTCATCACCTTTTTTCTTCTTGCTCTTGAAGCAACAGCATTTACTGATCTTGGCATGATTCTACTGTTTTTTCGAATGGTTAGCGTCCTTTTTGAGGATCTTTACTGCTAAGTCATTCAGGTTTGTTAAAATAATTTTTTTTTAATCTTTAAAGAAAATCGGGAAATTACTTCATTCCGAGTAACAACTTTACATTGTTGCGATCGGCCTCATGTACTTCTCCAAAGTAGGTGAGATTCCGTTTTCTTTTTTTAGATTTTTTCGTCAAAATATGACTTTTGAAAGCGTGTTTACGCTTGATTTTTCCTGTACCGGTCAACACAAAACGCTTCTTGGCACTGGAATTGGTCTTCATTTTTGGCATCTTACTATATATTTGGTAATAAAAAATGACAAATTACTTTTTCTTTTTGGGTGAAAGAAACATGGTCATTCGTTTTCCTTCCAGACGAGGGAGTTGTTCTACCTTCCCAACTTCTTCAAGGTCCTGAGCCAAGCGCAGCAATAATATTTCGCCTTTTTCCTTAAACAGGATGCTGCGTCCTTTAAAAAAGACATATGCTTTCACCTTGTCCCCTTCTTTCAGGAATTTTTCCGCATGTTTCAATTTAAAATTGTAATCATGATCATCGGTATTTGGTCCGAACCTAACCTCTTTTACCGAAACTTGAGCTAGCTTTTGCTTTTGCTCTTTTTGCCTTTTCTTTTGTTGATAGAGAAACTTTTGATAATCGATAATCCGGCAAACCGGCGGGTCGGCGTTGGGAGAAATTTCTACCAGATCCAACTCTTGTTGATCTGCCAGTTTCAACGCTTCATTTGTCGGATAGATCCCCGGTTCGTTAACGTTTTCTCCAACCAAACGTACCTGTGGCACTCTTATTTGATGGTTTATCCTGTACCTTAGTTCATCTTTTTGGTGACGTCCGGTATGTGTTCTTGGTCTTCCTATATCTTTACCCTCCTTTAATTTAGTTAAACATTTGATTTATTTCATTAAACTTGGTTTTGCAGAGCTTGGTGTCTGCTAACACTTCATGCTTTAAAGTCTATCTTTCTTATTGCTCTTTAAAGTGTCAGGGGAGACTTTTTCGTTCTTCTTCATGGATAAATTCTATGAACTGATCAATACTCATTACCCCTTTGTCCCCTTCGCCTTGACGACGTACTGCGACCAAATGATCTGCGGCTTCTTTTTCGCCTACGATCAACAGGTAAGGGATCCGTTTTAATTCATTGTCGCGTATCTTTTTACCTATCTTCTCGTTACGGTCGTCAATTACAGCGCGAATATCGGAATTATTCAGCAAATTTAAAACATTTTTCGCGTATTCGTTGAATTTTTCACTAATAGGTAATATGACTACCTGCTCGGGAGTTAGCCAAAGCGGGAATTTCCCTGCTGTATGTTCTATTAATACCGCCACAAAACGTTCCATACTTCCAAAAGGAGCCCGGTGGATCATGATGGGGCGATGTGGTTGGTTATCCTTGCCAATGTATTCCAGATTAAACCGCTCGGGAAGATTGTAATCCACCTGAATGGTTCCCAACTGCCATTTACGACCAATCGCATCACGTACCATGAAGTCTAGTTTTGGTCCATAGAATGCGGCTTCGCCGGTTTCTACTACGGTCTGAAGTCCTTTTTCTTCACATGCCTCGATGATGGCTTGTTCAGCTTTTTCCCAGTTTTCATCGCTACCGATATATTTTTCTTTGTTTCCCGGATCACGTAATGAAATTTGGGCTGTATAATCATCAAATTTTAAGGCCTTAAAAATGTAAAAGATAATATCGATAACCTTTTTGAATTCCTCTTTTAATTGATCCGGACGGCAAAAAATGTGAGCATCATCCTGAGTGAATCCCCTCACTCGGGTTAAGCCATGTAATTCGCCGCTTTGCTCGTAGCGGTAAACGGTGCCAAATTCGGCCAGACGTACCGGAAGATCTCGGTAGGAGTGAGGCTTTATTCGGTAAATTTCACAATGATGAGGACAATTCATCGGTTTCAGTAAGAATTCTTCCCCTTCGGCCGGTGTTTTGATGGGCTGAAACGAGTCGGCACCATATTTGGCGTAATGACCGGATGTCTCGTAAAGTTCTTTTTGGCCAATATGGGGCGTAATGACCTGGTCGTATCCATATTGTAGCTGAACCTTCTTGAGGAAATTTTCCAGTCTTTCTCTTAGTTTGGCACCCTTGGGAAGCCACAATGGTAATCCCTGTCCTACACGTTGCGAAAAGGCGAACAGTTCCAACTCTTTGCCCAGCTTACGGTGATCTCTCTTTTGAGCTTCCTCCAACTTTTGAAGGTATTCTGTCAGCATTTTTTGTTTCGGGAAAGATATGCCGTATATCCTGGTCAGCTGTTTGCGCTTCTCATCGCCACGCCAATAGGCTCCCGCAATACTTAGCAGTTTGATGGCTTTGATGGGAGAAGTGTCAGGCAAGTGGGGCCCACGGCACAGGTCGGTGAAATTGCCCTGTTCGTAAAAGGTGATGGTGCCATCCTCCAGTTCGGAGAGTAACTCCACTTTATAAGGATCTCCTTTTGTTTCAAAATATTGAAGAGCTTCTTTTTTGGATACTTCCCGTCGTTGATAAACTTCCTTTTGTCGGGCCAGCTCCTGCATCTTCTTCTCAATTTCAGGAAGATCGGTGTCGCTGATCGTTCGGTCGCCTGTATCTACATCATAATAAAATCCGTTTTCAATGGCTGGACCAATGCCAAATTTAATGCCTGGATAGAGGGCTTCCAGTGCTTCGGCCATCAGGTGGGCCGAGGAATGCCAAAAGGCATGTTTCCCTTCATCATCTTCCCATTTATGAAGTTTTATGGTGGCATCTTCTTGGATCGGTCGGTGAAGATCGTACAACTGATCATTCACGGTGATGGCCAGCACCTCTTTTGCCAGCCGAGGACTGATATCTCGGGCAATACCTTCTCCTGTGATACCTTCCGGATATTCACGCACCGATTGATCGGGGAGTGTTATTTTTATCATTGGATCTGTTTTTACACTATATATTAATATGACCTGCAAATATAAGGGATATTATATAACGATACAAAGCGTTTTTTAGCGATATGGCAGAAAGTGAAAGTTTGCACTTGGTTGGTTTGTAACTGATATTCCAACCCGAAAAGAAATAGATATAAAATAAAATATATTGGAAGGATGAAGTTCATTTGGTTTTAGACTGATGGGGATAGTAGACGGGATTTTATAGGCCACGCTAATAAGTCGGAATAGACTCGATGAATGTTAATATATGTGGGAATAAATTGTTGACCTATGCACCAGATATCAGTCTCTTTCCATAATTTTTTGTGAGGGGATTTATGATGAATAAATAAATGATTGCTGAATTTGAGAAATATAATAGAAATAAATCTGATGTGCATAAATACAATTCATATAACAGTTGAGAAAAACTGTAAGGTTCATCTTTTAAAATATAAATACTTGAGGAGTGATAAATTAAAATAAGTAAAAACAGGACGATGTAGATAGAAATAAATTGTAGAACTAGACAAACCTATTTCTTACCCTCTGGAAATTATAAACTTTTAGCTACCGGCATGCCACAATTGAATGACATTCCTCCTGCTTTATTTTTAGGGGGGTAATCTCTGAAAATATGGTTGCTGTTACTCAAGAATAGGTATATCTGGGGAATATACTTTTAAAAAAATATAAAAAAATATAGTGACCCTATCTCTAATGGGGGGTATTGGGAAAAATATATTACTTTTGAGGTGTGTTCCCGGAGTGTCATGAGGGTGGATGACTGATAAAAATCAAAAAAATATGAGTGAGGTTATTTTTTGAAAGTAAAAAGTATTATCTTTGTAACAGAATTTCGATTTAACCCCCTTCGCCCTTAAAGAAAGGCTTTAATTTGCATGATAAATGTCATGTAAGTCTTTTGATCGGGAATTTTAAAAGAAAATTACACTGTTAATATTGTATAACAATGCAAAATATTTATTAATTTAGGTGTGATTTTGATGTTATAATTATTTGTTGTTCTATTTTTTAATTTTAAACCTTTAATCTATGAAGAAAGTACTTTTAGCGCTTTCGTTCCTTATGGTTATCGGACTAGGGCATTTGTTTGCTCAGTCCGGAACTGTCACAGGAACTGTTACGGGAAGTGAAGACGGAATGCCGATACCCGGTGTTTCTGTGTTCGTTAAAGGAACTACTGTAGGAACCGTTACCCAACCTGATGGTACCTACTCATTACGCGTACCTGAAGATGCGCAAACCATCGTCTTCTCTTTTGTAGGTATGCAAACTCAAGAAATTGCCTATTCAGGACAGGAAACTATTGATGTGCAGCTGGAAAGTGATGCACTGATGGTGGATGAAATTGTGGTTACTGCTTTGGGAATTTCTAGAGATAAAAAGGCTGTGGGTTATGCCACTACTTCAGTCGATGGTGAAGAAATTGCCAAATCTAAGGCCATAAATCCTATGAATGCACTTCAGGGAAAAGTCGCCGGAGTTGATATTTCCACTGCCCCGGGACCTGGTGCTACACAAAACGTAATTATTCGGGGGGCTTCTTCTTTTGGAAGCAATCAGCCATTATTTATTGTAAATGGAGTGCCTATTACCAATGAGCAAAACAGAAGCGGGGATAATTTGAATTCCCAAGTTGATTTTGGTTCTGGTATTAATGCGCTTAACCCTAATGATATTGAAGAACTTACTGTTTTGAAAGGGGCTGCTGCTACGGCACTCTATGGTTCTAGAGCGGCCAACGGCGTTGTGATGATTACGACCAAATCCGGGAAAAATACGGATGGCAAAATGATGGTAAGTTATGATGGGGGGTATACCATCTCACGAGTCGGTCGTTTGTCGGACGTTCAAGATCAGTTTGGTCAAGGTTGGAGCGGAGACAGAGCTCTGGACGAAAACGGAAACTGGGGACCAGCATATGACGGCAAAGATCGTGTTTGGGGAAATATTATTGATAATTCCCAATTGATCAAGCCTTATGTGTTTTTAGAAGATCGAGTAAGAGATTTTTTCGACTACGGTACTAATTTACAGAATTCTCTCTCTTTGAGTGGTGGTAATGCTACGACCAACTATTTCCTTTCTTTGTCTCAAAATGCCGTGGATGGTGTATTTCCTACAGACGCCGATTCTTATGATCGTTATACCATTGCCACCAATGGTTCTCATAAGGCAGGGAAATTAATGGTTAGCACTTCGGTTAATTTCAGTACGGAAGAGACTTCAACTGTCCCATCCGGGCAAGGAACTTCCGTTTTTCGATCTCTGTATGAGATTCCGGAAGATATTTCTGTAGTCGATATGGAAGATTATGAAAGTACCTTTTACAACTTGGATAACTATTTTACACCTTATGGTGTGAATCCATACTATGTGTTAAACGAGGATGGAGCTGAACAGAGAAAAAATAAAATCTTTGGTAAGTTCCAACTGGACTTTGATTTGCTGGATAATCTTAAACTGACCTATCGTTTCGGTGGTGATTATGAAACTTCTACTTCAGAGTCCCATACGGCCATTATTGAATTTAGTGAAGATGCTCCCAATGCAGGTTCAAGTACCGCCAATCCCGGTAGCTATACAGAATTTAGAAGAACACGGACTCAGCTCAATCATGATTTTATGGCTAATTTTAACCATGATTTTTCTTCTGATTTTTCATTAAATTTTGTGGCCGGATTAAACGTTAACGAACGGAAATATAATTGGTTGTCAGGTGGTATTACCTCTATTGATGTTCCTGGTGTTTACAGATTATACAATAGTTTATCACCATCCACTTCTAGTCAGTACTCTGAACAACGACGTTTGGTCGGGGTGTATGGAAATGCGGATTTTAGTTTTAAGAACTATTTATTTCTTACCCTTACTGCCAGAAATGACTGGTCTTCAACGTTACCAATAGACAATAATTCATATTTTTATCCTGGGGTAACTACCAGTTTTATATTATCTGATTTTCTTAAGGAAAGAGGCTCTCTGCCATCATTCATTAGTTTTGCTAAAATTAGGGCAGCTTATGGTATGACAGGTAGTGACACTGATCCATATTATGTGTATGATCGGTATGTCTCCGCTTTTTCAGATAATCCTGGTTATCCGGAAGTTGATGATTTAGATTTTCCATTAGCTGGGACCAATTCATACATGGTTTCTAACAGGCTTGGAAATTCAGAATTGAAACCAGAGCTTACCAGTGAATTTGAAGTTGGTTTTGAAGGTAGATTCCTAAATAATAGGATTGGGGTAGATTTCTCCTATTATAATCGTTTTACTGACGGTTTGATTGCGACGCTTCCTAAGGATCCTTCGACTGGTTACACGCAACAGCAAGCCAATCTTGGGGATGTGAGGAATAAAGGTTATGAAATCACGATTGATGGATACCCCATTAGAGGAAAAGATTTTCAATGGCATATGTCTGTGAATTATGCGACCAATGATAATATGGTTGAGAGCCTTGATGTTGACGAAGTATTTCTCGCTGGTTTTGGCGGAGGTGGTATTTATGCCGTGGAAGGACAACCTTTGGGTCAATTCAAATTTGCTAAGGCCAAAACTGTGGTAATTGATGGCGTAGAGAAAACCATTGTTGACGGAAGTGGTATGCCTCAAGCCACCGCTGATGAAGTATATTTGGATAAAGATATCAATGAGGATTTTAGGTTAGGGTTTACCAATACCTTTTCATTTAAGGGTATAACACTTGGAGCGACCTTTGATTTACGATATGGTGGCTATATTTTCTCCTACACCAAAGATTATTTGCATTGGACTGGTAGTTCTCCTGAAAGTGTGTTAAATGACCGGAGACCTTTTATCGTGCCCAATTCAGTGATTGATAATGGCGATGGAACGTATAGTGAGAATTATATTCCTGTTAATCCAACAGCGCTGCATACTTTTTATAGTAATGGGGGGATGCAACGCGATGATTATGCTGTCATTGATCGATCTTATTTGAAACTTCGTGACTTGAGTTTGTCCTATGAGATTCCTAAAGCAATTACCAATAGGTTAAAACTTAATACCGTGAGAATTTCTTTCAATGCAAGTAATATTTTGCTATGGACACCGGCCGAAAATCCTTATATCGATCCTGAAACGACTACATTTGGGAATGATATTTCTGCGAAATTTGGTGAGTTTGGTGCTATTCCTACCAATGAATATTACACCTTTGGTCTTGCATTTAGTTTGTAACATATTAATTCGATTATACTATGAAGACTAACATATTTAAAATCGCACTGGCCTTTTTTGTTGTATCATTGTGGGGCTGCGATGACTATCTTGATGTTAATAAAGACCCCAACGTCTTGAGTGATATCCCGGATGCGAAGGTGTTACTTCCTGCTGCTCAGGTTGGTCTTGGCAATCAGCTGATGGGATGGGATTTTGGTTTTGGTGGTGCATACTGGGTGCAGTATTGGACCCAAAATTATACTGCCTCCCAGTTCAAATCTTTGTGTGAGTATCGTGAAACTGAGTTTGGTACAGCCTACACTGAACTTACCGCAGGGGTATTGAATGATCTTGAGCGGATCAAAGATCTTTCTGCAGATGATGAAGAAAGTGTTGGGAAATATTTTGTGGCTGAAGCGCTTTCGATTTTTACCTGGCAGATACTGACAGATGTTTGGGGTGATATTCCTTATTCTGAAGCGCTAAGAGGGGATGAAGGAATTGATTCCCCTGTTTTTGATCCTCAGGAAGATATTTATTCTGATTTATTAACCAGAATTGATAACTTATTAAAGGTTGATCTTACCGATGCTTCTTTGGATTCCGATTTTGATTTTGTTTTTTCCGGGGATCTAGATAATTGGATGAAATTTGCCAATTCCTTAAAGCTGAAGTTAATGCTCAGATTATCAGAAACTGATGAGTATAATAATTCTGCGGTTATTAGTTTTATCGAAGCTAATCCAAATGGCTTTTTGACCAGTTCTTCGGCTGCCATTTCTGGATCTACTTGGACTAATGATCAAGAAGGGAAACGACATCCTATGTTGGAATTTGAAGAGGGAGGAGCATCCTATTTATCAACCAATGTTATTGGTTGTAAATCCTTTGTTGATTATTTGAATATAAATAATGATCCTCGGTTGGATGCCCTTTTTGTTGATGAAGGAGCAGGGTTTATAGGCGCTTTTTTTGGCGATTTTGATTCCAAGGAGGATTCAGATATGGATGGGACCTACGATGATGAAGAAGATTACTGTACCGCCAACTTTGATGGCGAAACACCACTTGTGTTGATGTCTTCATGGGAAGTTAATTTTAATATTGCTGAAGTTTATGCGAGAGCTGGAAGCCATGCAGAAGCTAAGGAATTTTATGACGATGGTGTTGAAGAATCTTTAGCCCAACATGGTATTGATGTAACCGATATCATAGATGCTGGTGGTTATGCTGAGTGGGTTGATGGAACTATTGAAGAGGAAATTAAACAAATATCTATGCAACGTTGGGTAGCGTTTGCAAAATATCAACATATTGAAGCTTTTCTAGAAAGAAATAGAACCAAGTATCCTTCTGTAAGTAATATTGATGTTGCTGCAAATAGGGTTTTTGCTAATGATAATTTTCCGGTTGGAGAACTAACTGTTTCCGTTAACGGCCGGGCCAAAACCAATGGTCAATTACCAGCTTCTCCAATTTATCCTTCTTCTGTTATGACTAGGAACTCTAATGCTCCTGATCAGAAAACAGATTTACTTGAGAAAGTTTGGTGGAATCAAAAACAAGGTAAATAATTAAAGCTAATATCGTTATGAAGAAAATATATTATTTTTTACTTTTAATATTCCCCATCCTGTTTTCTTGTGAAGATAAGGAAACAGAGGATGTTTCTTGGACTACATTAGCCCCCCATCTTGAATTAAAGGGTGCTAATCCAATTGTTGTCATTAAGGGAGCTGAATTTGTAGATCCCGGGATTTATGCAGAAATTTATACTTCAACGGGTGATACTACAAAGGATGCAGAATATGAAGTTTTAGGTTCTGTTAATCCTGAGGTTCCAGGTACTTATAAATTGACTTATGAAGTTAAAAATACGGAAGGCGTATCCTTTTATATTAACAGAACTGTAAGTGTTGTTGATTATACTGGTTACGATGTGTTTGAAATCCCAACAGGTAGTTATACTGGTTTGTGGACAGATCGGGATAATAGAATTCTTGGTACTGGTATTCAAATTCAGAAATTGACGACGGGTATTTATAGCGTAAGTGATTTAATTGCTGGTCTTTATGATCAATATGCCGGTTATGGACCTGATCTTAGGGGGCCTGGTATCCTTATTATAGACGAAAATGGTAACTTAAGAACCGAATTGGGGTATAGTGATGGATTTTTAGCAGATATTACAACTGAAAATATAACTTTTGATCCGGAAACTAACACTCTGTCGTATATTGTTACAATTGAAGGGAGTTATGGTTGGTCCTATAATGTTGCTTTGAAACTAGAGTAAATCTTAAAAGGTTTTAATTATGAAAAACTATTTGTTAATTATATCAATATTATTTACCGGTGTCTTCTTTTCCTGTCAGGAAGACTTGGATATTTGGGATAGTGCTACGTATGACTATGCTGGTAGATGGTACTTTAAAGTGACGGGTGAAGATGGCCATGTTGTAAAAGAATATGGCAGTCATTTACTTCATACCTTTAATTCTGCAGCTGATGTTCCAAACGAACTTTGGATTTACGATGCAAATAATGTTTTTGCAGCTGTTGAGGATTTAGATGGAGCGCCAACAGTTAATGTTAAAGGGATTCAAATTATGAACATTATTGTTGGTTCTGCTGCCGAATTTAGCTCTGTCGACCAAACGTTTGAAGATGCCTTGGAAAATGTTAGTTCGTTTCCTTTGCCTAATGCAGATCCTTCAGGAGAAGGTGATACCAAAGTAATTCCAAATTTCTTTAATAAAGGTTTTATTATGGAAGGAAAAATTTTGGAAGGTGCAGGTTCTTCTAAATCTGGTTCAGCGGTAGATAGCATTTATTTAAAAATGAAATTATTTGCTGGAGAAATTGTTTACAATAGTGTTTATGATGATGAAAACGATGAATATGTATGGGATTCAGGTAGCTTTTCCTATTACTCCGAGCCTGATTCTATTGTGATTCTTGCAGGAACCCGTTATACTGGTTTTTCTGAAGATGAGTATTGATTAATTTTACCGTTTAGAATATGGAAGGGGATTGTCATTTATTTGGCAATCCTCTTTTTGTTGCAATTCT
Organism: Thermophagus sp. OGC60D27; assembly: GCF_052400625.1. Lineage (NCBI taxonomy): Bacteria > Pseudomonadati > Bacteroidota > Bacteroidia > Marinilabiliales > Marinilabiliaceae > Thermophagus > Thermophagus sp. OGC60D27. The sequence goes on along the minus strand of NZ_JBQTGH010000009.1, from coordinate 1,955 downwards.
TTGAAAACATTAAAGATATGCAATTCTTACATGGAAATATTTTAATATTTCTCAATTGATTAGTAACAATTTTTTATATGGAAACAGACAGGAATTATTTCTAAATGTCTTTCTGATCAATTTGATTCAAGTGAAGAGAAATTTCCAATATAATTTAATCTCCAATTTAATTCTACTTTTCTAAGTTGTAGGAATAACGCTTCATATATTTTTAAATGTAAATGGTTATCATCAATAGAATAAAAAAAATACTCAAAAAGTATTGACAAAATTTTAGAGATGAATTAAATTTACATTGTGTTTTTAAAAAGTTTGTTGTTGACTATGGCTGTAATTCAAAGAGGTAATTGATTAATTTGCTATAGTCGCGGTGTGATACAAATAGTGATATAAATAATTTATGGATTAACAAAACCTTATTATTAGACCGGAATTGCTAAAACATTGATTAAAGATGATAAATAGAAAAGATGATCAGTCGATGATAAGGTTTTAATGAAAGAAATGATTCGGGGATCATTTATAAAAGCAAAATTGACGTAATAATTGTCCTTTTATAGGAGAAACGTTCTTTATATTGGCAGATAATAGGATCAGGTTTTTAATAATCCAATGACCACCCATATTAAAGCTAACGGCGGGTAAGCTTCAGCTGTACCGGCACGTGGTGGTGGCGGAGGTTGAAGAGCCCGATAACTAAATCTCATATGTTATGAAATATGTTCTAAATGTGCAGCTGGGACCTAATTTCATGACAGAGGATCCCGATGACTTCCGTGGTTACCCTGTGAGCAACGGGAGTTACAATGTGGACGACATTATTCGTCTCATTAAAGAAGACGGGGTAGAGACCTCAGAAGCTACTCTGAAGTCTTCGATCACTCGTTTTAATAAGAAGTCTGCTGAGTTGGCCGCCTCAGGTCGGAATGTCAATACCGGTCTGGTTTATCTGCGGCCCATGGTTAAGGGTCGGTTTTATGATACTGTATGGGACCCTGAAAAACACAGTCTTTATGTGGCAGCTACACAAGGTTCTGTTATTCGGGAAGCTTTGGCGGATGTGGAGGTTCGAATCCTTGGAGAAAAAGGTGAAGCCATGCAGTTGTTTACCATTACTGTAGACTTACCCTTTATAAGACAGCTCTAAAATAGACATTTTCTTTTTTTGAAACCAAAATTCTAAATGCATATTCAGTGAGCAAGGTGGTTCTGTCAAGGGCGGCTGAGGCACGAAGCCGTTTATATACCCTTGACAGGTTCAGGTTGCGAACTTCCTTTGCTATTTAGAGTTTGGTTGTTTTTCATTCGAATAAAAATTACCAACACTATGGTCGAATGGAACTCGCATGACCTAATCTTTATACATAATTTTTGTTGTGGGAAACCTACTTGGTCATGCTCGTTTCATCTTTTTTAAATATGCAATTGGACTTATGCCACCTAGTGACTTGTGGGGATGAGCTTCATTGTAATCATCCATCCACTCCCAGGCTAATTCTCTGACTTGATGTAAATCACTAAACAGATAAGCATCCAAAATATCTTCTCTGAACAAACGATTAAATCTTTCTATATAGGCATTCTGCGTAGGACTGCCGGGTTGTATATACTTCAATTCAATTTCATTCTTTTGCGCCCACTGTTTAAGGGCTTTTGATATAAATTCAGGACCATTGTCTACTCGTATTTTTTTAGGCTTCCCTCGACTGTATATAACCTCATTTAATATTTGTTTTACGCGCTCTCCGGGCATTGAAAAATCAACCTCTATGGCCAAGGCTTCTCGATTATAATCATCGATAACATTCAATACCCGAAATTTTCGTCCAAAAACCAAACTGTCGCTCATAAAATCCATTGACCAGGTATTATTTATCTCTTGTGGCCGGCTTAACGATTCTTTTTCGCGAGCCGGCAATCTTCGTTTTCGCTTTCGTCTTAGATTTAAATTCATT